>CASBQM010000898.1 GCA_949127645.1 Synechococcales cyanobacterium PMM_0036 | reverse complement strand
CCCATAACAGGCATTAAATTACCAAATACTCTCGAACCCTTTCTCGATGACGACGCAACTGAGCCAAAGCCTTCATCTCAATCTGGCGCACCCGTTCACGGCTCAGCCCCAGATGTTCACCAATTTCCTGCAAACTCTGCGCCGTATTATTATTTAAGCCAAATCGCAAGGTCATAACTTCCTGCTGACGAGGAGTTAACTCCGCCAAGAGCCGCTGCACATCATCCCGAAGCGCTTCGCCCGTCGTGTATTCCTCTGGCGAAGGCTTGTCATCCGTCAACAAATCTACAAATTCTGTATCTTGATTTTGCCCAATCCGCAGATCCAAAGAAATCGGCTGTCGGGCAAGCAGCAAAAACTTTCTCACTTCAGCAGGTTCCAGATCTAGAGCCTCACCAATTTCTGCCGGAGTCGCATTTCGCCCCAACTGATGGGAGATCTGCCTCTGCATCGTCCTGATCTTAGTCAACCTTTCATAGACATGGCTGGGCAGACGAATGGTGCGCCCCTGCTGAGCGATCGCCCGTGACATCGCCTGACGAATCCACCAGTATACGTAGGTAGACAGCTTATAGCCCTGCATCGGATCAAATTTTTCTACGCCGCGCCCTAGACCCAGAGTGCCTTCCTGAATCAAGTCTAGAAACTCCACGCCCCGTCGCTGATACTTTTTGGCAACCGAGACGACTAGACGCAAATTTGCCTCGATCATTTTACGCTTCGCCCGCTGCCCTTTGACCAGAGCAGCATCCAAATCACTTAAACTAACATCAGCTTGCTCCGCCCACTCCTCAGAGCTTGGCTCATGCCCTAATTTCTCCGCTAATACCGCTTTGCTGACATACAGAGCCATCATCTGCTGAACTTGCTTGCCATAAACGACTTCCTGCTCCTTCGTGAGCAAAGGAATCCGACCAATTTCTAAGAGATAAGTCCGAATGGTGTCGGTACCAGAATTAGGCTGAGCCGGATGAATGGAAGTCAAAGAGATACCTATAGATTTTGGAATTTATCCATTCAAGTGCGTCACTCTGTTCTCGATCTCTAGCCTTGTCGCCTGAGTCAGATAAAAGCTTGAAGATTTACCTCAGTCTACCAGACGAGTCTATAGAGATATTTTTATTATGAACGATGAGTAAAAGATGGACAAATTCAGTTTGAGCGATCGAGCCTGAGAGATCGAGCCTGAGAGATCGAGCCTAAGTGAGCGATCGCCCTTCAGGACTTGTGATCAAGCTGAATAGCCTGCTCCACCGCCGTTTTTTCTTTCGCTCTTTGAATATAGGGCTGTAGCTTATCTGCATCCCAACCTGTCAGGAGCAACAGATTGTCAGGTTCCATTCCTCTTGTCAACATTTCTATACACCAAGTTTGCTGAGCTTGCTCAGGCGTAGGGGGGTATCCAGTAGGGGCAAACTGCTCTACCGTAATCTCTTGCCAGCGCTGCCGAAACTCGCTTTCCAGGAGCGGCGTTCCGGCTGTATTAAGAAAGAGAGCTGCCTGATTATCTTTGCGGCTCTTCAGCCACTGGGTTAGCGGATTGCGGAGATGAGAGCCATAGCGTCTGCCCAGAATCCATTGATTAATGGGGACTTGGCGAGAAGAAATGCTGGATGTGATTTGCAAGAGCTGATGATGGGCATCGCTGATGTGGTGCGATAGCTCCAGCCGCACCAGATCCTCAGGGCTAAGTCCGGCAGCAAACAGCAGGTAAACCATAGCGTAATCTTGTAGTCCCGACTTTTTGGCGCGTTGCAGTAGGGTATGTACTAGGGTTGCAGGTAAATCGGCTACAGGCTGAGTAAGCGGAACGGTTGATGGCACCGCCAAAATATCTCCCGGCAAAAACAGCCTCACTAGATGCTCCAAGAAGTCATCTCGATCGCGCCAAAGGTCATGAAATTCGCTGGTGGACTCAATCACGGCATAGCCTAGCAGCAGACTATTCAGCAAACTCGCCAGTTTCTCGGCGGACAGGGGCATCTGTTCGCCCCGGATCTGTCCGCCCCGGATCTGTCCGCCCCGGATCTGTCCGCGGTCGATTACGGCGGCGAAATACTTTGCCACATAGCCATTGGCTTGGGTCAAGCCTTGACCTAATGCCCGACGATTCTCTGGAGGATATTGTCCTGCCTCACCAATCACCGATCGCACCACTTCAGGCACTTTATCTAGCACTTGCAGAGCGGCGATCGCATACTCTCTAAGCGCTTGGTCAATGCTGTGAGTCTGTTCAGCTTGCTGAACCCATGTCTGCCCCAAATCCATAAAAATGGCTGCCTCTTTTATCACCGCCAATAGCAGACCATGCTTATTGCCAAAATGACGGAATAGAGTCACCTCATTCACTTCCGCTGATTCTGCGATCTGCTTAGTCGTGGTTTCAGTGATGCCTTGAGCGGCGAATAACTCAAGCGCTGCGTCAATTAAACGCTGTCGGGTTGAGTGGCGAGAGTCAGACATGGGAGAAATGTAAGTGACACTTGCAAAACTAGGAAGAGGCTGTTAGGATAGCTGTTGAGACGCAGATGTAAGTAGCGCTTGCATCCCACCACTACTATAACCAAAGCAAAACTATGGCAGCAAGCTGTAGTTGAAGCAGGCTGTAGTTGAAGCAGGCTGTAGTTGAAGCAGGCTGTAGTTGAAGCAAGCTATGGTTCGTTCACGGGGGCACGATCGACTGAGGTGAATCGACCGAGGTGAATCGACCGAGGTGAGCGACCCAAGTGCATAGAGCGATCGACTTTAATAAACCCCTAACACGGTCAACTTTACTGAAATCCAAAACCCCAACCATGACCTCCAATTCTATTAAAACTGCCTCTGGTGGGCAGCAGATGCCCTTAGACTGGACAAACGTCTTTTTCTTCGGAACAATTCACGCCTTGGCTCTACTAGCTCCCTGGTTTTTCTCCTGGTCGGCGCTGGGCGTGATGTTGTTTCTGCACTGGCTGTTAGGCAGCATTGGCATTTGCCTGGGCTACCATCGACTGCTGACTCATCGCAGCTTTCAAGTACCCAAGCTGCTGGAATATACGATCGCCATCTTGGGCGCTCTAGCGCTGCAAGGTGGACCGATCTTTTGGGTTGCCGGACATCGGCTGCACCATATGCACACCGAAGACAACGAGAAAGATCCCTACTCTGCGAGTCGAGGATTTTGGTGGAGTCATATGCTGTGGCTGTTCTACCCCCGTGCCGAGTTTTTTGAGTACGAATCCTATAAAAAATTTGCGCCCGATCTAACCCGCGACCCGTTTTATCGCTGGTTAAACCGCAACTTTTTACTGCTGCAAGTTCCTCTAGGAATGGGGCTGTTTCTAGTGGGCGGCTGGTCGTTTGTCATCTACGGTATGTTCCTGAGGCTGGTCTTGCTCTGGCACAGCACATGGCTAATCAACTCTGCAAGCCACATCACTGGATACCGCACCTATGCCTCTGACGACAATGCGCGAAACCTCTGGTGGGCAGCAATTTTGACCTATGGCGAAGGCTGGCACAACAACCACCACACTTACCCCAATGTAGCGAAAGCAGGCTTGCAGTGGTGGGAAATTGATATGACCTGGTGGGCTATTCAAGCCTTGCGATCGCTCGGTTTAGCCAAAAAAGTGGTGATGCCTCCAAAGTCTCTAGAGAGCTAAGGTCTGGGCGATCGTAGATGAATTAGTGCTTTAGATTAAAGGCAGTTCGCTAGAAATTATGCTAGTGTTTTAGGTAAGATTATTTGCGGCTGTAGAACTCAGCCTTGAACAGTTCAAAAACTGATGATTCTGATTCTATGGTCTTAAGGGTGGACAAAGAGTCTACCCTTTTTAGTTAGTGCTTTTGCAAAAGGTTTTCTGTCTATCAGACAATCTTTTGACAGGAGTCCCAGGTTGTTTTATTTG
>CASBQM010000897.1 GCA_949127645.1 Synechococcales cyanobacterium PMM_0036 | reverse complement strand
GCTTGTCATTGCGATTTATAGGAAAACTCAGGCGTGAGGCACCATTCAGGCGATTATCTTTGTCTGCCATGTCTTTTCTCTCTTGGTTGTCCGTCGTAGAGTTTAGTTTTCCTAGACTTAGCTTTCCCTAGCCAATGTCAAAAACATTCAGATATCCTGCACGACTCTCTGAATGCGACTCTCTGAATAGCGATTCTTGGGGTGTGTCTTTCTGAGAGGAGATCTTGAAATAGCCTTTTGAGAGAGCCTTGCCGTTATCCTAGTCTGCCGAGCGGAGATTTCTGCTGCGAAACATTACTGATCTTTTTTGCAACATCTTCATGAAATCCACACTCAACTTATCAAATATTTGTATCTTCTTTATAAAAATTTCCGGGATGCAGATCCTGAGCTTAAAAGTTAGGCGGGTGGCTGGGGCAAACTGTTTTGTGGTGAAGGGGGGGAAATTTGCGGCAGAATTAATGGCTCTGGGGTAAGTATTTCAGTCGGTGAGGTCGGCTGCAAAGGCGGCTGTGAAAGGGAGGGAGTAGATGAGCTTGATCCACAAGTTGCTAGAGGCTGTTCTTCTACAGTCAGGTTCTTGTAGCCTGCTGTATTGAGCAGTTGACCAATGACCAGTTTTGCCCGATCGCTTGCCTGGTTCAAAATGCCTCCCGTACAGGCTGATTCCACAATTTTTTCTAAAGTTTTGCGCTGAGCTAGGTCTTGAAGCTCTGGGGCAACGTCAGGTCCTAGACCCATGAAGCCGCGATCGTAGTCATAGACCTTAGAGCGATTGACATCAATTTTGCTGTCTAGAATCTTGGGGGACGGCAAGCGGAGGGTGATAGAGTCGCCGCTGACTCGAACATCGGTGGCTTGCAGCGCCGATAGATCAACGCCTGCCCGAACTTCGCCATAGGCAATGTAGAGCAATGTTGTGGTGCCGACCACATAGCCACCTACCGTGCGATCGCGGCTGGTTGGCACGACGGTTTCCATGGTGTATACGGCTGTGGTCAACTCGCTAGCGTTGCGAACTTGCTGCACTACCATCGATCGCAGATCGACTTTGGGTTCTGGCTGCGGCTTGTCGAACAGCGTATAGAGATCGGTGAAGAAGCTAGTGCCCGATCGCCAAACGCCCGCCAGCAAAAAAAGGGCAATTAGAGCAATGCTGCCTGTTGCCACTAGAGACAAATTTCTGATGAGACCTTGAAGGTTCCAGCGGGAAGGGCTACCGCTATGCTGCTGCGCGCTGCCCTGATGGCGCTGTTGAGGTGTAAATTTATTCATGCGATCGCGCGATCTTGCTAGAAAATTGGCTCATCTCTGGATTCTGGCTCATCTCTGGATTCTGGCTCATCTCTGAGTTCAAGGTTAGCCCAACACTGGAGTTTAGAAAAAAGCATCTCCTCATTCTAGGAGGATATTTATCAACAGGGACTTGTAGGCGTACCCATTTCAGCCCAGCGAGTTGATCTAATGAAACGTCGATCGCCCATCTCTGATGCCATGCCTGTAAGATAGCTTTATAGGTTTAGTGCCCCAATGCGCCTTTTCTAATAACTATGCTGCTCAAGTCTACAACTCGCCATATCCGCGTCTTCGCGGCACAGATTAGTGATGATGAACTCGTCCCTAGCGATGACACCTTGACCTTAGATGTAGATCCAGATAACGAGTTTCTTTGGAACGACGGAGCTTTGCAGCAGGTTCACCAAAAATTTGATGAGCTGGTGTCAGCCTCTGATGGAGCCGATCTCACAGATTATAATTTGCGCCGAATTGGGTCTGATCTGGAGCATTTTGTGCGATCGCTCCTCCAGTCGGGAGCCATTGCTTACAATCTTCAGAGTCGTGTTCGTAATTACAGCATGGGTTTACCCCGGATTTCGGATGAAGGAGCAGATAACCATTTAGTTATTAAGTAGTTATTAAGTAATCTGATTACGATTGGACTCTATTCGGTCTAGCGGATCGGTCTAGAATCCTAACCGGAGAGAGACTTAATTTGCTGGACGGAAGGCTTAGTATATTTTGATGAGGCTGTATCTCTGACTTGATGCAAAACGCCGCCGCAATGCTCTATTGCGCTAACCCTACCTGTCAGGTTTTAAACCCTGAAGACAATAGATTCTGTCAAAAATGCCGAACTCCGCTAGTTCGGCAATATTTGTGGGGTGGCGGCGCGGAGTCCCTTCAGCCAGGGGAGCTATTGGGGGATCGCTATCTTCACAAAGGCGATCGCGTTTTTCTAGATACAAAGCCGGGATTGCTGTCAGCCAATTCTTCAGAGTTGCCCGCTAGCTACTTGCCTTATCTGCGTCTTTCGCCCCTGCGGCTGCATATTCCTCAAGTGTATGAGTGGTTCCCAACTTCTGTACCAGGTGCAGTATCGGGTGACGCGATCGTGCTGTTTGACCATGCGCCGTTTTGGATTTTGCCAAATAGAGCTGCATTGGGTGAAGGCGACTTGGCTGAAGCGATACCCTTTGGAGCAACGTCTGAGGCAAAATCTGGGGCAATGTCTGAAGGCATAGCAGCTCATCAGGTGCAGCTATTTCCGGCAATTTTGACCGTTTGGGCAGAGGCAAGCCCCGTGCGACAGCTCAACTGGCTGTGGCAAATGGCGAATTTGTGGCAACCCCTGAGCAGCGAGCAAGTTGTGTCTAGCCTGTTGAATCCAGATTTGCTGCGGGTAGAGGGTGGTATTTTGCGTCTGCTGGAGCTGCATCCAGATACGATCGCCATTTCTCTGTCTGCGTTAGGAAAGCTATGGCTGCAATGGTCAACCACAGCAAGACCTGAAATCGCCGATTGGCTGCAACAGATCAGTCAGCAGCTTATTCAAGGGCAGATTCACAATGCCGAACTCTTGGTGGAGCAGTTAGATGAGGCGATCGCTCAAGTGGCTCAAGCCCAAAGCCGTAGCGTTCAGATAGCCACCCTTAGTGATCAAGGTCCCACTCGGCAGCGCAACGAAGACGCTTGTTTTCCTGAAAGCGGCACGGTGCAGACGATTTCGGCAGTAGATAAGGCGGCGACGGTGATTGTTTGCGATGGCATTGGAGGGCATCAAGGAGGAGATGTGGCTTCCCACTTGGCGATCGCCGCTGTTGATCAACGTCTCCAGGTTCTAAAACCAGAAGTGTTGGATGCCGTGACGCTGACGGTAGAGCTAGAAAAAGCTGTGTGTCTGGCGAACGATCAGATCAGCCAGCGCAATGATAGTGAACAAAGACACGATCGCCAGCGCATGGGCACGACGCTAGTCATGGGGCTATTACGCGCTCACGAGCTTTATGTCACCCACATTGGGGATAGCCGCGTCTACTGGATTACCCGCTGGGGATGTCATCAGATTACGCTAGACGACGATGTGGCTTCTCGTGAGGTGCGGCTGGGCTACAGCACCTATCGTCAGGCGTTACAGCAACCTAGCTCAGGTTCGCTCGTGCAGGCGTTGGGCATGAGTGCTTCTAATCTGCTGTATCCCACCGTTCAGCGATTTATTTTAGATGAAGACAGCGTTTTTCTGTTCTGTTCGGATGGGCTGAGCGACAACGATCGCGTGGATACCTGTTGGGATACCGAAATCTTGCCGTTGCTGTTGGGTAAAACCGATTCAGCAACCGTAGCGCAACGTCTCGTAGAAATTGCCAATACGCTGAATGGCTATGACAATGCCACTGTGGGCTTACTGTATTGCCAGGTTGACGATATATCGCCAGTGCCAAGGCTATCTCGTTCATCTCCGGCGATGCAAAGTGAGACTGCAACCGCGATCGCCTCCCCCTTTGCAAAAACTCTAAAGTCTTCCGTAGAAGTGCCTCAAG
>CASBQM010000896.1 GCA_949127645.1 Synechococcales cyanobacterium PMM_0036 | reverse complement strand
GTAGCGGGTAAGGGCGATCACTAGTCGTCAAAATTCAGGGAGCAGCGAGAAAAGCTTCGCGCGAAATTAAGAAATAATTCAAATGACGCAGCATTTTCAGACATTCGGAAGCTTCTAGAGCAAGAAGAGTTTGTACTGGATCGAATTACAGAAAGCCATCATATTTTTATCAAAGATGAGATAACGTTTGTCATTACTAAACCTACTCCAGTCTGTGCTGCTGGAGACGACAGACGTAAGGCGATCGATCTCATCGCATTGAGTATCGAGACCATGTTTCTTTGTATGATCATGACTATGGGGAGTACCACAACGAACTCTGTGAGCCACAGGTCGATCGCGCATCCCTCATTAATCACTCTGAGTAGAGAGTAGTTAGAATAGAGATAGAAATTTACGATTAGACTTTATCACTCAAGCTTTAGACTGACAGGTGGGACAGTAATAGCATCGTCGCCCGCCCAACTCCTCTCGCACGATCGCCGTTCCACAGATATAGCAGGGCTTTCCTTGCCGTCCAAACACGTAATGTCGATAGTCTCGGCGGCGCTTGCCCTCGGCTTTGAGCTGCTGGGCAAGCTGCAAATTATTGGTGATGCCGTTAGACAAGTAGGATTGATGAGGTAGGGCGATCGCCGCTTTTGCCAAAGCCTCAATTTGAGTCGAGGTACAGTCTACCGGACGGCAGGAAGGATGAATTCTGGCAACAAATAGCACTTCGCTGCGCAAGTAGTTTCCTAACCCGCAGAGAAAATGCTGATCGAGCAACAATGTCACTAACCGTCGCCGCTGAAAGGCTTTGTCTTGAAAGCGATCGAGTACCTGCTCTAAAGTAGTCGCCTCATCTAGCAGATCGAGTCCCAGTTTGCTTAAGAAAGGATGAAAGGCGATCGCCACCTCGTCCAACACTTCAATGTCAGAAGCGCTGTACAAGAGCGCCGATTTTTTGTCGGTGTGAATGGCAAGCCGTAGCTGCCGATTGGTTGGGGGATAGTCATGCAGCTTGCGAATCATCCACACCCCGTAGAGCTGGTTATGGCTGTAGATAGAAAGCTGATTATCAAATCGGGTAAGCAATGCCTTACCTCTAGGCTGCACCGAAAGCACCTCTCGCCCCTGAAACGTCTGCTCGTAGGGCTTAAGATGCTCGAAGGCAAAAAACAGGCTGGTGATGGGCTGATGAACGATCGCCTTGGCAATCTTATCCGCTGCGCGCTTAATCTCGGGACCTTCTGGCATAACCTACCTACAGCAGTTGACCCAGCTTTTCATAGAGAACAGCAATTGCGCAAGAGAGGCAGATGACCGCTAGATCGGTAAGAGATCTTGTAAAGGATGTCTGAAAAGTATCATATGTTCTGCATTTGCCCCCCAACCCCCCAAAATTGGGGGACTTTTGAGCCAGGTTTTGTTCAAAGTCCCCTAATTTTGGAGATTGAGGGGACGGTTCGGGTAGCCATTCTGACTTTTGAGACATCCTATTAGGGGGCGATCGCTACTCCCACGGTTTGTGTCTTGACTTCCAGGGTTTGTGTCTTGACTTCCAGGGTTTGTGTCTTGACTTCCAGGGTTTGTGTCCTCACTTCCAAGGTTTGTGTCCTTGCCTCTAGAGTTTGTGTTTTTACTTCCAAGGTTTGTGTCCTGACTTCTAGAGTTTGTTTCGCTACGACACAGATCCTGGCTCTCACTTACAAGAATATTGACTCGAATAAACCGCCCCTTTGTAAGCGAAATTACAGGGTATATTTGTCATAATTTGTACGGCATTTTAGGAACTTCATAAATTTTACCGAACTCTCTTGCCTCTATCCTGAGGCAACTTGAAATGGTACTGCTTAGCAAGGCTCCCTACGTATGTCTCGTCAGAAAAAAACTTCCCGGATTCTAGAAAAAGTTGAAATGCGCGTCGCTGGACTCAGGGCGATCGATCCCAAAATGGACTTTGGCAACGATCGTAGCCTCGATCGGTTGGTGCGATTTGTCGATCAGCTCCGCATCCGTCTGGATGCCTACAATACGGCACTGGCAGTGATTGACTCCTCTAAAACAGAAATTCAGCAGCTAGAAAAAACCATGGCAGATCTAGCGGATCAAATGCTTCAGGGCGTAGCCTTTAACTATGGTAAAGACAGCAGCGAGTATGAGCGGGCGGGCGGCGTGCGTAAGAGTGAGCGGATTCGCCGCAGCTCGGTCAGTCGGCTGAAGGCAGGCACAAAAAGCAGCGGCAGCTCAAAAACGGCATAGAAGCTGAGGCTGAGGCGATCTTGAAAAGTAGGCAACAAGTCTAAGATTCAGAGTTCTTCAGACTTAGGGGATTGAGGGGGCTGCTGTAGATCAGTGAGGGGCTGCTGTAGATCAGTGAGGGGCTGCTGTAGATCAGTGAGGGGCTGCTGTGGATCAGAGAGAGGGCGATCGGGCACATATTCAAGTAAGTCAAAAGGCGTGCAGTTTAGGTGAGTGCAAAGTGCGTTTAGCATCTCTCCTCCAATACGCGGCATGTTGTCCTGATTTTTGAGATAAGAGATGGCGTTGGGATGAACACCAACAAATTCGGCTAAGCGCTTGTTGGTCATCCGCTGCTTTGCCATTACTTCTCTGAGTCGCCAGCGAATGGTCAATGGTTCAACTCCACAAATGCTGCTTGCGATCGCACAAATTGGGCTGAAGTTATCATGGTCTAATCGAGGAAAACAATGTTCTCTTGATTTTCACAAGGTGGCTTTGTGTGATAATATTTAACTAACTAGCAAGCCAGTGCGTCCCCTGGAAAGTTCTGCACTGGCTCTAGCTCCAACTTGCACTGGAGACAATTTATTATGACCTATGAACGTCGTATCAAGCGATGGGTTGTCGTGCGGATATTGCCGAATCTGCGGCATGTCGATGTCGCCAGGTTTTACAGATTCTCAGATGCCGAAGGATACGCGCAGGTGCTGCGGCAGCTCAACCCCCAGGCACAGTATCAAGTGATGTTTGACGGGGAGGTGGCTTAGAGACCGCAAGCGATCTGTTTCTGCTTACAATCAAATCGGTAGGATGGGTTAGCGGCAGCGTAACCCATCATTGCTGAGCGTTGCGGTGGGTTACGCTATCGCTAACCCACCCTACATTTGATGTCTCCTTTGTTGACCTCAAGATGCTGCGTTTGCCCCCTAAATCCCCCAGAATGGGGGACTTCCGAACCTTTACAAAGCACATTATTGTAGGGTGGGTTAGCGGCGGCGTAACCCATCATTGCTGAGCGTTGCGGTGGGTTACACTATCGCTAACCCACCCTACATTTGATGTCGCTTCACTAGCGTTATTCATTTCAGTTTTTTCTCCCAGCCCCAGCTCTGGCATCCTGAGCAAGTTGATTCGCTCGACTAGCAGGATCGAAGCGGAGGCTAGAATCCCATTTCTGGGCGGTCTGGTAGCCCTGAATAGCAGCTTCCAGTTTGCCCTGTTTAGCGAGAGTATCGCTATCGGTCACTAAATTAGGGGCAGCGGCACGCAGGAGATCGGCAGTTTGGCAAGCGGTTAACTTTTGGAGTTCCGTTGGGGTGCTAGCCAAGTAGCCATGCAGCCAATTGCAG
>CASBQM010000895.1 GCA_949127645.1 Synechococcales cyanobacterium PMM_0036 | reverse complement strand
GCGATACTCCGGATGGGTGCCTAGCCTACCGCCGTACCATAGCCCCGACTCTACTTCATAGATGCGGACGACTCCTACTACTTTTGGCATAGGTTGAAGATTAGAGTGAAGATCAGGCTGTGGGCTAGATGTAACGGCAATGATGGGATAGGCGATCGCATCCCATTCATCCACATCGTCGCCCTGAAAAATTTGCTGCTCTTCGGCAAAGATGGCTTGACGGAGGGCAAAATAGGCGGCAATTTCGGCTGGAGTCACCGCAAGTTTAAATTCATAGGAACGAGTAGACATGGAAGAAAATAGAGGAGGAAATTAAAAATTTAGAGCTTTTGCGGCGGCTGGCTGCTCAAAGGTTGGCTGCTCAAAGGTTGACAGCGCCGAACAGGCTCCACACTTGCCACATCCCGCTTTCATCGCCGCTGAAGACATCCCTGCCCGATTGAGCAAAGCGCTGATTTGCTGATACAGGCTATACATAAACTCGCTGCTAGGAGCAGATTGGTTGGCAAGTGGCGTACCGCTAATGGGCACAAAAGGCACCACAAACGGGTAAACCCCCATCTGAATCAGGCGATCGCTAGTTTCCACCAAGGTTTCCAAGCTATCCCCCAAACCTGCCAGTAGATAGGTGCTGACCTGCCCCCAGCCAAATACCCAAACGGCAGCTTCAAACGCCTTAAAGTAAAACTCAACCGGAACAGTTGCTTTCCCTGGCATGATCCGCGCACGGACTAACGGATCAACCGCCTCTAAATGCATTCCTAAACTATCTACTCCAGCGGCTTTGAGGCGATCGAACCAGACAAAATTATCGGGCGGCTCACACTGAACCTGAATCGGCAGATTCACCCGCTGCTTAACAACACGCACGCACTCAGTGAGGTAAGCCGCTCCACGATCGCTGGTGTTGGGCGTACCCGTTGTCATGATCATGTGCTTCACGCCGTCTAGACGTACGGCAGCTTCAGCCACCTCGGCAAGCTGGGTGGGCAACTTACGGGCGATCGTCCGTCCTGCCTCCAACGACTGCCCAATAGCGCAAAACTGACAGGCGCTCTCGGCATCAAGGTATCGCATACAGGTCTGTAACACGGTAGTCGCCAAAACATCCCGACTGTGCAGCAGCGCGATCTTCCAGTAAGGAATTCCCTCCGCTGTAGTCAAGTCATAGAACTTCGGCTGCTGCGGAAAGCTGATGGGGGCGATCGCCTCTTCTTGCCAGTGCAACGTCTGTGAATCTGTAGTTAGCTTTGCTGTGTAGGGCGATCGAGCAGAGGCTCCCGTAAAGATCGGCACCATCACCGTCGTGCCCTCGATCGTCACCGCCTTATGATCCGACGGCCCCGCTCCGCCCTTTCGTCCTGCGGCTCCCACCTCCTGCTCAACCAGCTTTAGACCATGCGATTGCAGTTCCGTAATCAGATGTTGTTTATCCATTGCAGACAAAATAGGGAATCAGATGGGTCAAAACGCAAAACTATTTGTTTTAGATTGAATCTAAAATTCAAAATCTAAAATTCAAAATCTAAAATCCAAAATTTCTATGGGGTTGAGCAGAGTTTCTTTGCCGAAAGTCTAGGGATTGAGCGTCAGGTAGACTGGCTCGATCGGCGCTGATGTTAACGATCCTTGGCTCGGCAATTCAGAAACGGGAGCCGGATCGATGCCCGTAGCCACCGACCACTGGGTAGCATTGACCTGAAGCTGCAACAGATCAGGACGAGAGTAATGCCCGACGCTATCCATCATGCGCTTGCGCTTGGTGATCAGGGAAAAATCTAAATCGGCGATCGCCATTCCTTCACCTTCAGTAATCGGCGGACAGAGGGGCACGCCTTCGGGGCTAATAATGGCGGTGTAGCAGCCGCCTGTCAACACCCGCTGCAATTTCTCATCGGCTGTAATTTGCCCGATTTGTTCAGGAGACAGCCAGCCCGTCGCGTTGACCACAAAGCATCCCGCCTCCAGGGCATGGTGTCGAATCGTCACCTCCATCTGATCGGCAAAGATTTGTCCCACCATGGAGCCAGGAAACTGAGCGCAATGAATTTGCTCATGCTGCGCCATCAGGGCAAACCGCGCTAGAGGATTGTAATGCTCCCAGCAAGCCAGGGCACCCAGCTTACCCACCGCCGTGTCTACCACCTTTAGTCCTGCGCCATCGCCCTGCCCCCAGACCATGCGCTCATGATAAGTCGGGGTAATTTTGCGGCGCTTCAGCAGCAGCGTCCCATCGGCATCAAACACAAGCTGCGTATTGTAAATCGAGCCATTGTCTCGCTCATTCACGCCCAAAACGACGACTATTTTGTACGATCGTGCCGCTCGACTCACCGCATCTGTCACCGCGCTAGGAACTTCAACGGCTTCCTCATACAGCCGCATATGCTCTTTACCCATCATCACAGGCGGCTGAACAAACGAAAAATAGGGGTAGTAGGGTACAAAAGTTTCTGGAAACACCACGAGCTGTGCCCCTGCTTGAGCTGCTTTAGCGATCGCCTCCAGCACCTTATCGGTTGTGCCTTCCCGGCTAAACAACACAGGGCTGATCTGCACCGCTGCCGCCCGGACTATCAGTGAATCGCTCATGGAGCCTCTCCTGCTGTACGCTCTGTTCACAATCAATTGAACCGATTAATGATTTTGGATTTTAGATTGAATCTAAAATCCAAAATCTAAAATTTCTAGAGATATAACTTACAGCGTCCAGGTATCTAGAATAAACGCGCCATCCTTGCGGTGCATCAACACCAAATCCAGCACGTCTAGAGGGCTGATAGGCCGAATCCCTTCGATCAGCGAAGGCTCACCGTGACCATAGAGCGCCTGCAATGCAAACCGACAAACATAGACTTTGCCGCCTTC
>CASBQM010000894.1 GCA_949127645.1 Synechococcales cyanobacterium PMM_0036 | reverse complement strand
GGGTTGTGGCGGGTGGAAATGCCCTCGTTACGAAAGATTCGTCCCATCTCAAACACTTTCTCGAAGCCGCCGACAATCAGCCGCTTCAGGTGCAGCTCAGTCGCAATCCGCAGATACAGCGTCATCTCC
Source organism: Synechococcales cyanobacterium PMM_0036 (assembly GCA_949127645.1). Classification (GTDB taxonomy): domain Bacteria; phylum Cyanobacteriota; class Cyanobacteriia; order Elainellales; family Elainellaceae; genus Drouetiella. Next base: position 5,499 of record CASBQM010000894.1, on the reverse strand, counting down.
AGCGTGTTGTGATAGGTGATAAACGGACGGGCATCAGCTCCGCCTGCCTCACTCTGCAAAATCGGCGTTTCGATCTCGATAAATCCCTGGCGATCGAGGTAACGCCGAATCGCTGCCGTGATTAGCGCCCGCTTGCGAAAGGTGTCTCGCACCTGAGGATTGACAATCAGATCGACGTAGCGCTGGCGATAGCGCTTCTCTACATCCGTAATGCCATGCCACTTGTCGGGCAGAGGCAGCAGCGACTTGGTGAGAATAGCGTACTGGCTAACGCTAACCGACAGCTCCCCCTTGTCGGTGCGTTTAATGGAGCCTTTCACGCCCAAAAAGTCGCCCATGTCGGTCAACTGCTTCAGGTGATCAAATGCGGCTGGATCAATTTCTGCCATTTCCGCTTCAATCTTCTTTTTGTCGAGATAAAGCTGAATCGTGCCCGTCTCGTCTTGTAGCGTAAAAAACGCTAGCTTGCCAAACACCCGCCGAATGAGGATGCGTCCAGCGATCGCCACCCCTACCTCCACCTCTTCACCATTGGGCAAATCAGCGTACTGAGCCTGTAATTCTGCGGCGCGATGGGTCACATCCCAGCGGTAGGCAAAAGGCGTAAACCCTAACTGGCGCAGTCGTTCAACTTTTTCGAGGCGAGTGGAGCGAAGATCATCAGAAGACATGGCGAGGAAATGAAGAATGAAATGAGCAAAGACAAAATTTAGAAGGCTCGACAACCTGGTTTATAAAATCCAAAATCTAAAATCCCCAAAAGCCTAGTCCTGCTGATGGGCAAACTGGTAAGCCCCGATCGCCCCCAAGACGATAGCAGCGATCAGTAGAATCGGGATGGAGTACCAGGGAAACTGGCTGAGCGGCTGAAAAACGGCGGCTCTTAGACCCAGGCTAGTGTAGGTCAGCGGCAGCAGATAGACAATAAATTTAAGTGCAGTTGGCAAGGTGCTGGGGTCAAAAAATGTGGCTCCTAAGAAGGACATCGGCACAATCAAAAAATTGTTGAGCAGACCTACACCTTCTAGAGACTTGACGTTTAGCCCAACGATCACGCCCAGTCCCGAAAAGACGGCACAGTTCAGCACCAGCAGCAGCAGAAACAGCGGACTGATGAAGCCGAGTTTTTGAGTAAAGGCGATCGCAATCACCAGTACCGATGCCGAAGTCAGCAATCCTCTCACTACGCCCGCCATCATCTTGCCGAGGAACAGCGCCAAAGGATGTACAGGCAGCAGCAGCATCTCTTCAAAGGTTTTGGAGTAGAGACGCTCACCGCAGATAGAGAACGTCGTGCCGCCAAAGCTGATGGTCATAGAGGAGAGCGCCACCATTCCGGGCAAAATGAACTGGAGGTAGCTATCGCCTACGGGAGGCTTGACGTTCATGGCATTACCCAGCCCCAGCCCAAAGCCCAAAATATAGATCAGCGGCGAAATCAATCCAGAAGCCACGACCTGTAAAACACGCACCCGCAAATCAAGCCATTCGCCCCAAAATACCGTCAGGCTATCCGCTAAAACACTGCGGAGGAGCGATCGCCTATAAGGCTGTCTCCTATCAAGAGAGGGCTGACTAGCTACCATGGCGCTGTTAAGAATTGCAAAATTTGTCTCTCTTCATTCTGGCATTGGTTGGGTCTATCCTTTTGCACAATTGATGAAATCCTTGACATACTGGTACAGATAGGAAAACTTTCAGATATTCTTGGCAAATGTCGCTGACCCACGTCCCTGACCCACGTCCCTGGCAGATGTCTCTGATATGCTGAGGTCAGCGTTAGGATTTACTAGCGCGCTGCAAGGTATTTATCATCACCGATATTTATGACCCGTAGACCGAGAGTGCCACCCCGAGAATCCCGATACTCAGATCGATCGCCAGAACGTATGCCAGACCGAGAGCCTACACCCACCAAACCAGCCTCAGTGCTGAACTCTGCCACGATCGCCATTCTGATAGCGGTCTTCGTCGTAGGTGTATTCATTGGCACCTCTTTTAGTGCCGTTTCTACGACGAGCCAGGGCACGATTTCCACCCGCTACGATATTGACCAGAAGGCACCAAGTCCTGAGATTTGCTTACAGTACGGAGCCAGTGCTATCACGGTTGATATTCGCGCCTTCATGACTTTTAGCCCCTTCAACGCCTATATTTCTCAGCCCCGAATGCAGCCGGGATGCGTCATTCGCAGCAGCAACTGGGGCGTACTACAGGGTAAGAACCTGATTACCTCTCAACAGGCCAATGAGTGTAAGAACCGGATGAATACCTTTGGCTTTACGGGTAATTTAGACAACGCCGAAAACAAGCCGAAGATCGACTGTATTTATCAAACTGATGCTGCTCGAAATCTGTTCTTAGATCAGACAGGCGGTGGCGCTCCTTCTGACCTAGATAACTTCCGCTAGGCGATCGCCCTCAATTAACTGACTGGCTAACTGACTGGCTAACTGATTGGCTTCTCCTTCAACCCAAAGTCCTGAGCAGCAACGTTGCTGCTCAGGACTTTGAGTTATGAATAGCTAAAGCTTGAGCTTACGCATCCAAAACTTTAGCCATGCTTTTGTAGGTAGTGCTCTCGTCTGAGCTAACCTCTTCACCCGCAAAAGGGTCAGTATATAGATTCAAGATTTGCAGCAAGACAAACCAGAAGAACATTGGACCTTCAACCAAATACCGTTTCCAAAGGCGACGTGGCTCTGATACTAGGCGATATAGCCATTCTAGACCCAGTTCACTGATCCATTTAGGCGCACGGGCTACGTTCCCAGCTTCAAAGTCGATCGTTGCGCCGATCGCCATAAAGATCTTCACAGATTTGAAAGATTCTCTATATCTGTAGATAAATTTTTCTTGCTTAGGGGCACCGACACCGATCGCTAACACTGTTGCCCCTGATTCATTCACCATCTCAATCAGTCGGTGACATTCTTCCTCATTCTTCTCAAAGCCAAATGAAGGAGAATGTGATCCAACGATCATCTGACGACCTACCTTAGCATTAACTCTTCTCTGAGCCTCTGCCGCAACACCTTCACGCGCGCCCAGCAAAAAGATCGTAATGTCTACGTTATTTTTATGATGCCAATAAAAAGCCGGAAACAGGTCGGAACCTGAAATTTTCTCTCTGATAGGAGAACCTATAAATTTAGAAACATAGAATAGAACTTTGCTATCACAAGTTTTGAAATCAGCCGCTTTATAGGCTTCAAAGAATTCGCGATCGGTTTGTAACTTGACAAGATGATCTACGTTCGGCGTGTAAATAACTCCTTGATCCAGATTTTCTAGCAGCTCTGGCATTGAAAGATTGTCGATAGATGCATTCAGTAACTTAACATTGCCCATTCGGACTATTCCTCCCTCGTAAAGTCAATGAAGGCTCATTCATTAAAGTAATTTGTTGGATCTCTACAGCCCTGATTGAGTGGTCGCACACTTCTCACCACGGACACCAGCCTTGCATTTTCCACTCAAAAAATCCAGTACTTCTACTTACTTTTGCCAAGATTTCACTAAAAAAATATATCCTTCTAAGTCCTGGCGTTAATCTATCTAGAGCATCAGGGCGAACTCAGTTTACATACTGATTCTTAACGCTTAACTGCTGGGCACTTCAGCATCCGTTGATTCCTCAGAGGGCAGCAGAGGCGGCATCTACATTCCAGACCCCTGCTCACTTCATGATCAACTGAACTTTACAGCCAGCTAATTGGGTCATGCTATGATTATGTATGAAGAGTGATATCAAACCTCTAGGTCTGCCCACTCACTGAATGACTTCACAAGCTTTTTAATGCTGTCTTCTGCTTCACAGTCTAGTTTTGCCTAAAGTTTTGAGGTTCCCTGAGTGATTGCTATCTCACTACGCCCTGTGGGTCGCAAGTGGGGCACAGTTAGTTTTGCCTCCACTCTCAATCTGTGCCCTGTTTTAGACCTGCTCCTGGCGGATGTACCGCTTGTGTTGCGTCCTGACCTTCGTCTGGGGTTACAGGAAGCTCTCGTGAATGCAGTCAAACATGGCAACAATCTCGATCCCTGCAAGACGATCGCGGTCGAGTTTTTTTCAGTAGAAGGTCTGCACTGGTGGGTGATTACTGATCAGGGCACTGGGTTTGCTCCAGGCTGTAGTTGTGACACCAATCCTGACGAAAATCGGCAAACTCTTGAGGAACTCAACCATTGTGGCAGAGGTTTGTTCATTCTTCACCAGATTTTTGATCAGGTTCACTGGAATTCTCAAGGCACAGAATTACGGCTGTGTAAGCAGTTGAAAAATAAGCCGTTGAAAAACCGTGCCAGGATGCTGATAGCTCGTTAGAAATTTATTTATCTGAAATGAGACCTTGAGTAGATTTACTTCTAACTCAACTTGTCTGTCTGTTCGCTCAGCGAGTACGCCCGTAGACAGGGATTGTTTACGATCACTAGCTTATTTCAATCCGACCGGGGGGGATTACCGTATGCTTCTACAACAGCGTTCGTTTATCTCCTTGAAATTGCTTAGAAACCATCAGTGGGATCTGGGTGCCAATCCGAGTGAATGAATCGCAATCCTCAGTCTGAAGGAGACAACAGAGATGGCGACTCAGCCAAAACAAAATGTTTCGATCGCCCTATGGCGTTTTCTATCCCAGCGGGCGCGCCTTCCAGGGAGAAAAATGAAGTGGGGACTAACTGCCTCAGCTTTAGCAATAGCGCTGGTGGCATCGGGTCTGACGGCAACTGCCGTTAAGCCCCCGGTGACGCAAGCCTCTGATCACGATGATGGTGATATTGATACCCGCAGCCGCGCTCTGAGCCTGACCGATCTATATGCCTTTCGGGAAATTGATCAAAATCCGAGCGCTGATGCAAACGATCTGATTTTTGTAATTAATACCAATCCGCGATCGATTGCCCGTCAGCAGTATTTTTTCAGCACTCAAGCGCAGTATGACCTGAAGCTGTCCCGCGTTGGAAACAACGATGCGATTCCCACGGCTAATCCTAATACAATCCTGCGATTTACCTTTTCTCAGCCTACCAGAAGCTTTCAGCAGCGGCTAAGCGTGACGCTGATTGAGGGCAACAAGTCCCAAACGGTGGCTCAAACCACCGCTGGGGGAGCAATTGTTACTACGCCTATTACTGCGGGCGGTACGCCGATCATTAATCAAGTCACGGTCGCTGGCGCAACAATTGGCGTTTTTGCCGGACTGCGAGAAGATCCCTTCTTTTTTGATGTAGATCAGTTCTTCCGGGTGCGGGCAGGTTTGGCAAAGTTAGGACCTAGCGTTGGCTTCCGTCCCCCTAGTACTGCTCAAGACTTCACCAAGGACTTGAACGTTAACTCGATCGTAGTGCGCGTTCCTCGAAGGCTGCTCCAAGGCGGTACGTCAGTGACCACGTTTGATGCCTGGACGACGATCGCCATTCCTAATGTTAGAACTAGAAAGTTTGAGCAAATGGAGCAATTTGGTCGCCCCGGCATCAACGAAGCGCTGATCTTGAGCC
>CASBQM010000893.1 GCA_949127645.1 Synechococcales cyanobacterium PMM_0036 | reverse complement strand
TGCTCGTAGGCATCTATAATTCTTTGGCGCAAATCAACTGAATACGCTTTCATAAATGAGTAACCCTACCATTATCAGTGTCTTTTAGTGTATCGTATTGAGTCGAAAACCGCTATATTTCATTATCGCTACAGAATGAGAACGAACCCGATGATGCCAAGGCTCAGCCATGTAAAGGGTAATGAACCATCGGGTTCTGGTAGCCGACTAGGACTCAACAGCTTGTTAATCCTGAAGAGACACTGACTGAGCTAGACATCAACCATCTGGAGATTGAAGACAATACGCTTGTGGATAATTTGCAATCTGAGAAGCAGCAATGCCAGGATTTCTTCATCAGTTCTCTCCTTTTGGCATCGAGGTTGAGTTTAGTTTTCGATTTTTACAGTGTAGAGCGATCGTACTGCTAAAGCTTCAGACACCTAGATATCCAGATATCTAGACTTCTTGATGTCAAGCTATCAACTTATCCTTGACTCAACACCTATGGAGCCGGCAATTTATGCCGCCGCAGAAGGTGATCGCCCCCTCCACAATCGCACCGCCTGATTGGGTTGATCTGGCGTGATGCGGAGTGCTAGTGTTTCCCATTCATCAAACAGCGCTTCTTCGTCGATGGAATGGGGCGTATCCAGTTGTTCATCTTTAAGTACCGCGACCACATGCAGCCCAGTCTGAGTCTCCAGGTAGCGCAACTGCGGACTATACCCTAACGATGAAAGTAGGGTCAGTGTCTGGGACGGCTGCGGCAGCTCAGATAAATCAACTAGCAGCACCACCTGTCCAGGCTTTGCGCCGATGGGCAGCTTCAAGGCATTGATCTGTTCGACGGCATTCATGACTCTTTTGCCTCCATCTGTACATTTAATCTAACCGATTACGGCTCAACTGGATTGCTCTGGAAGATGCATAGATAGCGCTGATTCTTGCCTGCTCTAACGCGGCTAGGAGGCTGAATCGAAACTAGTTTCACGCCGTCTCGTTTTGCTTTGAAGCGGCAAATCCGCTGAGCTTCTTCCAGACTGGCAGCCAGAATCGGCTCATCAAACTGCTGTGGCTGTTCTTCTGGATTTTCAGGATCGGTGATCATGATGCAGGGCAGGAACTGACAAGGGTTAGGGGACTGACAGCAGGAATATCAAACAATCGTACTATGCAATGCGGTTTATTCAAGATTGTATCTAGATATCTATATGTCCAGATATCTGAAACTAAAGATAGCTTAATGCTAGCTCTCTTTATATATCGAAGGTTTTAGGGTTTTAAATTTAGATATCTGTAATTGTAGATATCTAGACATATAGATTTCAAACTGTTTAGCCTCTATGCTTAGCAGTATCGAATTGGAACTCCACTTGTGCAAACCTGCTCCTGCATTTCACTATCGGGAGGGCAAGGAAAAACCACCACTATCTTTTTCACCTCTCTGCTGCTGGCTCAGCAGGGCAAGAAAGTGTTGGCGATCGATTCTGACCCCCAAGCTAATCTCACCTTCTATCTCAATCACGAAGTTCAGCCCAATCAGCCCAGCTTGCTAGAGGTATTGACTGGACAAGTTACCACCGAAGACGGCATCTACGAAACCAGCTACGATAACCTATTTCTTATTCCAGCCGATCGCGGGCTATTCAAAGTCTCTGAATACCTCAGCAGCAGTGGTACTGGAGCCTTCATCTTAAAGCTGCGCCTCAAGTCAGTGGCGAAGATGTTTGATTATGTCCTCATTGACGTGCAGCCCTCCCGCTCGCAGCTATGCCTGACGGCAGTGGGAGCCTCAGACTATGTGCTGATTCCGGTGGAAGCGAACGTCAAAGGCATGAATAGCCTGATTGATACCCTTGACTTCCTCAACGAGCAGGAAAACCTCATGGCCTTTGCTGGAAAGATCTTGGGGATTTTACCCTTCCGCGATCGCTGGGTCGGCAATACCCAAACTCTGGAAGGCAGACAAAATATTGAAGCTATGCGCGAGTATGCAGGAGACATCCCCATCCTGGCTTCTGTTCGAGAGTCAGAGAAGTTCAAGAACGCTATCCGCCAAGGCAAGCTGCTCTCTGAGTTGGGACAGCCCGATCTCCAATATCCCTTTGAGCAAATCCTAGAGGCACTGCAATGAGTGACGCATTAGAGAGACTGAAGCAACGCAGTCGCCCCACAGTACCCAATCGAGATGCATCGATCGTACCCATTCCTCTGGATACTCAGATATCTAGATATCCCGAGGTACAGATATCTACAGTTCAAGAACCGGCTCAGGTTTTACAGACGAAACAGACCACGATGCGCCTAGAGCAAGGGCTGATCGATCGCCTACAAGATCTGTGCCGCGACAACAGCATTAGCCGCGAGGTGATGATTGAGGCTATGTTTGAATACTGTGAGGCTCATTCTGACATCCTAGAGTCTGTTCTTCTAGAGGCAAAGGAGAAGAACGAACAGCGTCAGCAGGTGGCAAACCAAAAGCGCGCCAAGTCTATGATGCAACGGTTTGGGCACCCTAATTAAGATGGTTTGAGTATTTCGGTTAGCGGCTCTGAGAGTCCCGTACTATCGATCGCTGGAGGACGGCTAGCGCTAGCACTGGGTTTCGTCATCACCCGCGCCAACATCTCAGCAGTGGCAACGGCGACGGCAACATTATCGATTAAGGGCACACTCACCCTGTCTTGAATCCGTCTGGGAATCCCTGCCACGGCTGCCCCGCCAAACACGACGCATTCTGCCCCATCTTCTTTAACGCAGGTATTTGCCAGGTCAGTGAGCAGCGTCAGGGCACGATCTTGATCCTGAGCTATCTGTGCTCCGGTAAGAGGAATCGATCGCACTGAGGCGACGCGGCTTGATAATCCCATTGCTTCTACCTGCTCTTTAAGCATGGGCACCCAACGCTCCCCACCCGTGAGGATCGAGAAGCGAGTACTGATCTGCATGGCGGCTCCAATTGACGCATCCATCAGGCTGATAATCGGGAAAGAGGCAAATTCGCGCATGGCTGGAATCCCCTGCGCGCCGAAGCCTGCCAGGATGCCCGCATCAATATTTTTATCTTGAGCCAATATCTGAGCCAGAGCATCAACAGCGGCATGACTAGCGATCGCCATTGTGGTGCGAGTGCCAATGTACTTGGGACCAAAGGGCGAGGTAACTTCAACAAACTCTGTACCAGGACTGGCTACTTTCTTGGCTTCACGAGAGATCAGGGCGGTAAAGTCTGGAGAACTGTTGGGGTTAAGCAGCAGGATGCGTAGCTTGGTCGGCACTACGGGAGCTGGCTCAGAAGGAGATTGAGGACTAGGGGTTTGGGCCGTTGCTCTCTCAGCGAAAAGGGTTCCGGCAAAGGTGGCGGCAGATGCGCTTAACGCGCCAATCAAAACATCACGACGATTACTTATAGCTCACACCAAGGATCAACCAGTGAAGAATGTATGGCAGAACACTTATCACCTGAATCAGATTGGTTTTGCAGCGCTGGTTACAGTTTTAGGCAGATACCTTGTGGGCATAGACAAGGATTTATTATTTTGGGCGAGACTTCAACCAGGGCTGATCGCTATCTGGTTGAGTTAAGCGATCGTGCCCATGCCGTTTCAAATTCCGTGGAGTAGAGCTGTGGTGCTGTAGTTATGAGCATTACAGCAAAGGAACCCAAAACCGACCTATGAGCGGAACATCCGAGCCACAACGTCCTAACCCCAGCGAGGCACCCTGCCCCATCTGTAGCAATCAAACCTTTAGCTGGGGACGCACTGTCATTGAGGCAAACGATTGGCTGTATTTCCGTCAAGGCGATGGGTTCTGGGGCGATGGAGAGAAGATGACTGCTCGAAAATGCCTCACCTGCCGGAATGTGCAGCTATTTACTCAAAGGTAGCAGATCGCCTATGCTGACCCATCTCCCGAAAACTTAATCTCAAAACTCAACGTTGCGATCGCAGCCTCTTTATCCTGTTCTGTCACCTCGACATAGCGTTGCAATGCTGATAAGGTCTTATGCCCGGAGATCTCCTGGATGTGTTTAATCGGCACTTTGGCATTGTGCATGTGGGTAATCGCAGTTCGCCTAAAGCTGTGGGTCGCCGCACCTTCTATATCTAGCCGCTCCATCGCCGCCCTTAGAATCGCATCTGCCGATCGCGGGTTAAGATGCCCTCGTCCATGCCGACCGGGAAAGAGGTAGGCTTTCTCACTGCGATAGGTTTGCAGGATTGCTTTGAGTTCTAGGGACATAGGAATCGATCGCGTAGACTGCTCTCCTTTCGTCGTCTTACGCCGGAGCGTAATCCGTTCTCTGATGTCTCCCTTAGAGTTGTAGACATCTGCCGTGTGCAGTGAGCAAGCCTCATTGATCCGGCAGGCGGTGTAAAGGCAAATACCAAACAGCGATCGATCTCTTGCCGTGGTCAGCCCTTGGCTAAATAGCCGGCTGATCTCCTGGAGGGTCAGAATCTTTGCTTGGTCGTGCCGATTGATCTTCATAGGCGACAAAAGAACATTTGTCCTATTGTTACATGAACTTCTACTAAGAAGTTCATGTAAAGGGGTCAAACCCTTGATATTTCATAGATCGTCCTATATCTGCTTCAAACTTATCCGGTTTGTTGCAAATACCCCCTGCCTAAATGAGAATTGCGATCGCCGCTATCCATGTCAACGGAATACCCCCACAGGCGTGGGGACAACGTATTCC
>CASBQM010000892.1 GCA_949127645.1 Synechococcales cyanobacterium PMM_0036 | reverse complement strand
GATAAAAGGTCGAACACAAACGGCACAAGTGAAAACGTTCACAAATGCTCCTTTGTTTGGCGTTTTTTATCGTTTTGTGGAGGCCAAAACATTCTGCGTTTGGAAAGGTCTTGTGGCAGTGCAAGCAGGACAGACTTCCATTGTCGAACCATACGCACAAATTTTTCGGTCGCTCACAGTTTCGGCAGAGCATGGGGCAGATATGATAACTGTGCCCCGTCCGACAATAATGACCGCAATGCGGACACTGGCCACGCTTTTCAAAAAATGCAGACAACGTCCGGATCGTCGTATAGTGATTGTTGGCCAAATAAAGATTAATTTTTTGTGGTGAGTCACGGCCCTGAAATGCGATAGCCTCCGGTTTGGCCTGGTTAAATATTGTAATTTGGTACGCCTGCAGTACATTTTGGAACTTCTCCATTTGGTCCAGACTGACGGGGCCTATAGGAATTCCTGCACTGCGATGTAGATCCGTCGCCAGTGTAGTTTGTAGAAGGTTAATTTTGCCTTTGTTATTCGTGCAAAGGGCCCGCCAAAACTTCTTGTCTCGCTCGTCGGCTTTGCCGTCGGCCAGGTGTTTTCCGAGCACTAGCGCCCGCGCTGCACATAATCCGTCCGCAGGCACAGAAATAAAGCACCTTTTGTTCCTACAGTAGTCTTCCAGCAGAACATCCTTCCGGCGCACGGGACCGCCGGCCTTCTTTGGAGGTTGGATTTTCAAAACGTTCACAATAATTGGCTCACGTAGTGAGAATTTCTGATAGGACTGTAAAACGTTGCTGAGCACGGTGAAAAACATTTCAGCGTTAAGTTTTTCCTTTGGGACCGTCTCTAACGATATTGGTTCACGCAATTGATTGCTCTGGAGCACCACGCGGATCAAGCTTTTTGGGGGCGCGTCTTTTGCAATTTGCAGGAAGAGATGTTCAAATAATTTGAAAAGCAGAGGGAGGACTGAAGCCAGGCCAGCAAACGGTAATGTTTTGATTTGAACCGTAAGGTCGTCCGACCATATGCGGAACTTTTTGCTGTGGAGTCTCCTGTTGTAGTCCAGGGAGTACCACTCGGACGGGGACTGTTGTAATACGGCGGCAAGATCCAGCGGCTGGTCATCGTCACCCGACTCTGAGGTATTACCACCATGTTGTGCTACCGGTAACTGTTCAGAGGAGTGACTAGCGGCACGTAGCTGTGCGTAGCGTTTCTCAGCCAAATCGAACGCACTGTCGTACTGTTGAAATTGATCATGCAGGAGAGCTACTTGCTCGGCAGACTGACACTTGGCGAAGAGTGTTTGGAGGCGCTCGCGGGAGGCCATTCTGAGAGAGAAAAAGGGGAAACGGGGGAAAAAGGGAAAAGAGTAAATAACGTGCGGATGTGACGCGTTGCACCGCTTTAAAGGCGCATTTGCAAGGTCAGGCATCCCTCCTGTTGAACGTCTTGGTGGTACGCTTCCGGCTTCCGGTACGCCGTGCGCGTAGCCCACTCCACGCATAAAATCTACCAGCACAGACCGCAGTGTGTGGTCCTTGCTCATGTGTACCGCTTTACACAGTCATCGACGTCGTCAAGTCTTTTATTTTTCGTCACATCGCGTTGGACGGTAGTGTGGAAAAATGATCCGTGATGTATGTCTGACCCTTGACAAGGTGGACGATCTAGATGTCTTCCCGCAGGAAGAGCGCGCCCCCTTGGTTGCCGCCGCGGAAAACATTCTGTCCAAGCTGACGCTGGATTTGGCTTTCGTTCGCCTGCTGGTTGGACAAAGCTATTTGTTACGCGTGCACATTCGTCTTTGGAGTTTAAAAAGCGTCGATGAGTTATCACACAACTGGCATGGTAGCCGTTCCGTGGTTATTCGGTACGACGACACATACCGCCTGTCGCCGATCGAGCAGGCCGAGGTCATTGCGGACATGGCGCCCGAGTTCAGGCACTGTGATGACTTTTTCTACAAGGACTTTATCAAACGTGTCCGTATGGCGCTGCGTAAGTACCGGCCGAAAGGGGCAGGGTTGTGTGCAACGGTTCGTTTAACGACCGGGTCGGACGGTGCGTGCACAAACATTTCGGCAGTGTTCAACGATGCGGCTACCAGAGGGCTGATAAACGTCCATCCGTGCCCCGCCTGCCAGCTGGCCCATGAAGACGGTGTGGCCGGCGTGATCGCAAAGTACACGGCCATCGAGACGGACTGACGGGGGGTGGATGCGCGGGCTTCCAAAGAGTGTTTGAGTGGTTTTCGTGGCCCAGGCACTAGTGCTGACGTGCAACTTGTTTTTTTTTTAACGCCGTCAACTAGCGCATTATTTAAAAATACAAAACGGCCAGAATAATCCGATGACTCAATGCAAGATATGATAGCCCCGGAGAACGAACGGAAGGACCGTAACAATAAAACGATTCGAAAATGTGCAATTATTCCCTGCTGTACGTGTACATATTGCAAAATGTCGCCACAGAAAGTCTGGTTTTTATTTCAGTGGAACATACAGCATTTGGTGAAAATATCGTCTTCGATAAGTCGAATAATTTTCAACGCTTTAAAGTCGACGGGCAACTCGTCGTTTTCGTACTCATTAATTAAAATACTATTTGTCAAAAATTCATTGTCGTGAAGCTGCTGTAAAAGTTCTAGATATTCTAAAGATACGTTTCCATTCATTTCTTCCGAACGCGCCCGAAACTTCACCCGCTCGAATGCGACAGCAGGAGACGTCCGAAGATAGAAGGTTACTGGATTGGGAATTTTTGCCAAGATGTCTTCCATAATTGCCGAAAGTTCGTTTAGCTGTGTTGCTGTTATGTAGCCTTTGTCGAAAGAGGCCTTCGTAAATACTTTCATCGAAGAGCGGGGCCCGCGCTCAAAGATATGGACGCCTGAGCAGAGGTCGGTCATAATGGCCCGAAACGAAGCCAGAATCACGACCTGTAAGGGGTATGCCCATGTTGCGGGGTCAGTGTAGTAATTTGCCAGGTAGTTGATCCCCTGCCAGGTCCGCCAAATGTTAACAGGTTCTGGATGAATAATCCAATTCGGCCTGTGCTTTGCAATCGAGTTCAATACAGACGTCTTGCCTGCCCCCACCGTTGCCTCAATGAAGTATATTTTTGCAGTGCGACGAGCAGCCATGGTGCAAACGGGCGTGAGGGAATTAGAAACAAAGTTGTGGGTCCTCCGTTGGCCCTGTACCCCGTTATTATACGCGGGCCGGATTGGAACCGGAACGCGTGGGCCTACTTCCGATGTGTGGAGGTTTCCATCGTTAACGGCCTGCAGTACGGACGCGTAACGAATAAAACCAACTGTCGCGGGCCAGATAATTCAGTTGCGCGGCTGCATTGTTTTGACCTTCATGCATGGCCCTGGTGAGGTTTCTGCCGCCTCAGCTGGAATGAGTTTCAACGGCCAAGCACGACCTGCGCCCTACAGCGTTTCGTCGCCGGCTGTGTTTCCAGATTGTTTTGATTGTCAAACTGCACGTCGCGGGATTGTTGGTGGCGAGCCTCCAGGGAAGCGTACACAGTGGCCGACGCAGCAACAGGAATTCCCTGGTTCCATTCCTCTGGTGTCGCTCACCCATTTTCCGCAAATTACAGCCGGCCAGGATCGCGACACGTTTGCAATGGAAATGCCATACGCGCACGACCCGCGCGTCAGTTTCAGCTACAGTCCGTACGCCCAGCAGCTACGAGAACAGCAACTCCAACAACAGCAGCAGCAGCAGCAGCAACAGCCGCAGCAGCAGCCGCAGCAGCAGCAGCAACAGCGGCATCTAAGTCACACAGCACAAACCGTTGGCAGCGGCAGCATCGCCGTCGGGCCTTTGTCTGCACAGTGTTACAACATCGAGATGGTTACGCCCACAAGCTCTCCGATTGGAGGTCTCTTGAAAACTGCAGACTTCAACATTCAAGAATTCCTCACTATGCTTGACACCGGTGTTCCCGCGATCGGGACGGGAGCCCCACACTTGCCACTTCCGGGTTTGCAACAAGTCGACAAAGTCGCGGACAGACTTCGTGTTGCAGTGTTGAATGCTGTTTTGAAAATTGACTTCAAGTTGCTGGCGGAAAGTATCCTGGGAAACTGACTTCTGATTTTTTCATTACGGATTCTGTATTAT
>CASBQM010000891.1 GCA_949127645.1 Synechococcales cyanobacterium PMM_0036 | reverse complement strand
GAATTAAGGACAAGGGGCAAAGATTCGTCAGTCAACCCGGTGTAAACACACAAGCGCTCCAAAATCTAAAATCGCCTCAGTTGGCTGACCAGTAGAGGCAAACATTGCGAACATCAGAGGTTTGATGGGGATCGATCGCGTTAATGGCAGCAGGCGTTAGATCCACAATAAATCCCCCTGACCAAGGACCGCGATCGTTGATTCGCACACTCACTTCCCTACCACTCTCTTGATCTACAACAGTCACCCAAGAACCCATTGGTATCCAGGGATGAGCCGCAGCTAGTTCACCTGGGTTAAACGCCTCGCCATTGGCGGTGACAGAGCCACTATCGTAATAGGAAGCCATACCGCATTCCGTTTGCGCTTTTACAGGTTCAGCAATGCTTAAGCTGGTCAGCACAAGAGCCACTGAAAACTTCAGTGTTGTTGAAGATATATTCATAAGTTAAAGGCTTGAAGTAGCTAAACAGCAGGGGGCATTTCAATCGTTTTCGGTGGTAGATGCGCAACCCTTTAGTTTCCCAATTCCCGCTAAAAGCACAACGAGAATGAAATTTAGAGCTTCGTCATGACCGTCGTATGACCGTCGTTACGACCGTCGTCAGTGAAATGCAACTGATTGAAAATTGCTGTGGCTAGGGGAATGGGAAATTAACTTAGCCGAAAAGTATTGGAAACATTGACGCTAGATTTGTTGACGCTAGGTTCGGTCTTACTTCATGAGAGGGACTGAACTCGAAGCGACTTCACTCAAATACTGGCTCAAGCTATGGCTTTTTCCGCTGTTTAGAGAAAGTAACCCCCAAAACTTCATCCCTCGCTGAGACTTTTCCTTAGTGGGGTCAAATTCACAGCCATTTGGCTGATTTATCGAGTATGTTGGAGGGCTTTACCGTTTCGCTAAATTGTCGCTAAATTGCGCTTTTTGGGCTAAATTGCGTTTTTAGTACAAGGCTATACTTTCTGCTCTATTCTCTTAAATATCGGCTAAATATCAGCTCGGATTGTAAAGCAATAATCACCACCTGCTTCTAGCTGATAGTCACTTTGCTCTAAAAAGCGGCTGAGGGGTTCCTTAATCAGCGCTCGACCCAGCGAGGGTTCTACGGAGAGCTGACCGTGGCGAAACTGCCACTGAAACTGCCACTCATATGTACCTGCTCGCACCTCACCAGCGATCGCGCCCTGTTGCCAAGACTGGTAGGTAACTCGCACATGGGCAGTAGTTTGGGGCAAACGCTTAGGACTCACAAACTCTCGGCAAAAAACGACGGCTTTATGTAGTCTATAGTCTGTAGCCTATAGTCTGTAGCCTTTAGTTCCTTGCCCTCAGTCTAAAAGCTGACTTTCTGGAGTTTATCTAAAGCTTTTTCAGAGGCGATAGTTTTGCAACAGGTTGGGCATCGGTTTCCAGCACCCATAGCACCAGACCTTTAGGGATGCGGGTTAGCAGCACCGTACTGCCGCGCTGAGTCATCAAAGCAGCCTTGTGACGAGCGACTTCTGTCGTTGGGAAAAATTTGACGTAAGCATAGTACTGTCCGTTGTAACAGACTGCACTGGTCGGCTGAGGCGTATCTGGCAATACAATATGGCACCGCTCAACTACCTTCTGCGTAAAGATAGGAATGGGTAAATCAGAATTCTGCGAACTAGAATCGCTCAACATAACGTTCTCCTACAGAAGAGCCTGGGCAACACCCTTTCAACCCAATTATTCCCAGTTTCTCGATGAAGTGCGCTAAACCGTCTCCTAAAGTTCGGTTCTGCTCACTTCAGACAGGTTGGCTGAATTGTTACAGTGAGCTTAATCAAATCGATAGTGCGTTTGATCAACGTTTAATCGTACAGAATTTTGCACTAAACATCGTTATCTTAATGAGGTTTCCGATCCATGAACGACGCAACCGATCGCATCTCTGGGTTCTTTGGCAGCAGCGACACACCCAATACCCTCTGGCACTATGTGCAGTCTATGAGTCCTGAGACGGCAGCTCAGCTTTCTAAGCCTGAGTCTGTAGAGGTGCTTCAGGTGATTGAACGAAATATTATTGGAATGTTAGGAGGGTTGCCCTCTGAGCAGTTTGGAGTCACGATTACGACCAGCCGTGAGAACCTAGGGCGAATGATGGCTTCGGCAATGATTAGCGGCTACTTTTTACGTAATGCCGAGCAGCGCTTGAGTTTTGAACAGTCGGTGCGATCGCTGGAAATAGGTGCTGCTGATCCAGAGTAGAAATTTAGGGTAGCAACTCTAATGATCGATGATAGGGGCGATGATACGGAAGAAAGCCTTTCAGATGTGCTGCTCAAGGTCATTCCTGACTGGGTGTTTCTCGAATTACAGCCCCAGAGAAAGTTGTTCAGGATTGGGTTCGACCTTTAATTGACGGTCTAGCTGAGAGGCAGGAAGCTTAGAGAGCTTATCCGCGTAGCGCGTGGTTTCTGGCAAGCGATACTTAGTTGTGCAGTTCATGACGTAAGCGATCGCCGTTTCTAAGCTGATGCGGTGTCCCGGAGAAATATAGAGCGGCTGAGTGCCAAGACGGGTACGTAAGACTGCGCCGATGGTTTCGCCCTTGTCCTGTAAAGGTACCCAGGCAGATTTTTGATCAGGCACTTCCGGATGCTTGCCTACTAGCCGCGACTTACCTACACCGATCGCAGGTAAATCAGTCAGCCAACCAATATGACAAGCAATGCCAAACCGTCGCGGATGGGCAGTTCCCATGCCGTCGCACAGCAGCAGAT
>CASBQM010000890.1 GCA_949127645.1 Synechococcales cyanobacterium PMM_0036 | reverse complement strand
CTTGTTTCCAAAGCGTCTCTAGTTCGGGAATGTCGGCAGTTGGAATCAAGTAGCGGCTGACGGCTTCGGCAATGGCAAAAGGCGGTTGGCGATCGGGATAGTTGCGATCGCGCCCCACCACCAGCGAGTAAGGCGCAATTCCAAACAAATCATCAGTATTAATGAGCTGCACAATCACCTGGGCTTCAAAGGTGCCAAAGTGTTGCAGGTATGCCAGCTCATTACGCGGCGACCAGGAATTTGCAGAAGCATTTAACACTTCAACTCGTTCAAAGCCTTGGTTGAAGCTTTTGATCTTAGCTTCAAGCTGCCTTTGTAATAACGCTGAGACGGTTTCGTTTTGGTCTGTCCACCAGCCGCCATTGGCGATCGAGTCTCCAATTAGAAGAATCCTCAGCGTTTTCTCGGGTCGGATCAGCGAAATTTCTGGACTTCGCATAGAGTATTGATTAACTGAAATCCGGTTGCTGAAGCGGCGGGTAGTTTGGTTAGGACTCAGCAGATAGCCAATTTGCGGATCGGCGATGTAGAGCAGCGGTCTGCCAAACCCAAGTGATCGCAGCCCCACCTCTAGCAGAGCGATCGCCCCCAATATCACCATTCCTACTATCCATGTCCCGCTCATTAGAGATAGCGCAGTTAAAAAACTTGCTGAAAAAATTCTTTAAAAGTCTGCCACTGTACCAAGGATATTCATCAAGCCTAGATAAGATTGAGGCGGTAGATAAACTTTTGTCTTATTTTCCTCAATTCAATTTGCCTTAGGTTTTCAAACTTACTCGCAGGAGAACACACGCCATGCCGGACTTCAATCGAGGAATTATGAAATTTAAGGGTGCCGATAGCCCAATTGCCGTCATTCTTTCGGGAATTATCGTCATTGGAGCGATCGCTTTCTTAATCAAGTGGGCTCTTCAAGTCGCCTATGCCTTTTAGCTATTTCAAGGGCACAGTCCGTCCCTCAAACAGCTATAGAGCCAAGCTAAAAAAGCTCTTAGCAATGATACAGCCGTCTTAGCAATGATATAGCCGATAGTCGTAGCCATGCATTAGAGGGCGATCGATCGTATCTAAGCGACAGGTCGGTAGGGCGGGCTGGATAGCAGGCAAAAAGTTAACTGTCCACAAATCAAATGGGCGGGGCGATCGCTCCACCACTTTTTGCAGCACCTCGGCAGCGGTGTTGGTATCAGGCTGCAAATGCGCTAGCAAAAATCGAGGGGTGGGTTTGGATAATGACGGCAATTGACGGCGATATTCCACCGCCAAACCCATTAGCTCACGGGTTTGCTCGTGAGTCTGGTGGGCAGTGGCAATCAAGACAGGCACGGCAGAAGTAGCTTGAATAACGGAGACTAGCTGATCGGCGCGATCGGGTTTCTGATAGCCATAGTTAGTCACAACCGTCAGGCTACCCAACAGTCCCATTAAAAGCAGGGCTTTGAGCTGCGGGGTGCGGGCAAAGGCTCCAGCGATCAGAGCCAGCAACGCCGGAAAATAGACGAACTGATAGCGGGCAGCGATCGTCAAATCCGCATGAAGCCCATAGGTAACACCAAGAAGGAGGGCGATCGCCACCAGCCATACCTTTATCAGCGCTGATCTGGAACGATCGGGAATTTGCTTTACCCCACGTAGAAAAGTAGGCAGCAGCCACAGCATTGCGCCAACCACAACGGCAGCAAGGGCGATCGCCACGCCCAAAGGCACTCCCTCTACAGGCAGCATCGCCACCATGGTCAGCATCCAGGCAACCAAACGACCGAGCGGCGCAATGCCGTTACTCAAAAAATCTTTGTCGTAAATCCACTGCGTCAGCTCGTTGTTAGGCACGCTATGCCAGACCGGAAGCCAAAGTAGAACGGTAAAGAGGGTGGCGATCGCTACGCCGTACAGCCGCTGACCTCCAGAGTTACCCCGATAGCCAATCAGCGCGATCGCCTCCGCCATTAGCACCAACCCAAAAAAATAGTGGGTGGCAACGCCTAGACCGTTGATACCGACCCAAACGAGACAAAGCCACAGCGGCAGGCGATCAATCGATTGAACCGCGACCATGAGACAGGTTAGAGAAGCGATAATCAGCAGCACTGCCAGCGTGTAGTGTCGAGCTTCTTGCGCCAGATAAACTCCGTAAGGTGAAACCGCCATCAGCGCTGTCGCACTTTGCCCTGCCCAGAGCGATCGAAACGCTAGCCAACCCAACCCAAACATTGCCGGAATCGACATGATGCCTAGTATTGCCGAAAGCGATCGCGCTGCCCAAGTCGTTACTAAGCCCTGCTCGGTCGGAAAGAGCTTTAGCCACAGATGCATCAGCATAAAGTAGAGGGGCGGATGGGTGCTTTCGGTCAACAGGCGATCGACCACATCGCTCAAACTATGAGCCAGATTGGGTTGCAGCGGAGCCAGCAGAATGTCTAAAGCGATCGGCTGATCGAGAGGCACGGCGCGCAAGCTGTTCCCCAAGCTAAAAACCACAGTCGCCAACTCGTCATTCCAGAGCGGCTTGGCATCCAGGTAGGCAAACCGTAGCGCAGCGCCAAGGCTAATCCACAGTAGCAGTAGGGCAGGATGAATCCAGCGATCGAACAATTTCAATAATTCCAGCGTCTCTTTGAGACAACCTCAATCATCCCGATTTTAGAACTTGATTTTTGAGTTAGGGGTGCCGCCTAGGGCTAGTGAGTGATTTGACATGAGTCTAGCCGTACCTAAGATCATGGCGGGTCGCAATCTCAGCAACCGATCGATGAACAAGATGAGTAGCTTTAGGTACTTTTATCCCAGTTGATTAAGCTGAATCCAGACATCGTGAGTGATTTGAGTATAGGTCATGAGCTTGAGAATTTGCTCGTGAAGATTGTCTAGCTCTAAAGGAAACTCAGAGATTATCCAGGTGTTTAGCTCACCGTTGGTCATGGTATCAATTAAATCTATCGTTCCGTCTTTACAGGCATAAATTTCCGTCCTAAATATGTCGTAGTTTTTTCTAAAAGCAAGCGTTAAATTTTGAATTTTTTCGTATTTGCTTAATGCAGAAGTAGAGAAGCGATCGCGGTATTCCCAGGCTTCTAGGCAAGTCTCTAGTAAGGCGATCGCATCTTGCCATTTTTGCAAACTTTCCTCTACATCTAAAAAGCGATAATTCAAGTCACCTTGAATTTCATCTGCCCGTCGCTGCGTTTCAGCCCAAGACTCAGAATTAAACTTAGCGCCCCTAGAGCGGCTAGGCAACTCTCGGTTAAATCGGGGTGAGCAAGGAATGACGCTTGCCCCGCGCTCGTGTAAATCGGCTCGGATTGCGTCACAAAGCCCTAGATTTTCCCAAAATTGAGCTTCTGTGACGATCGCCCCTTCTAATAAGATGCCGCTGAGATCGGCACCATTCAAATTAGCGCCACTCAAGTCAGAGTGCTGTAGATCAACATTGCTCATATAAGACCGCTTAAGCACAGCATTTTGAAGATTAGCATGACGCAGATTTGCCCGAAGTAAGTTTGCACCTACTAGATCAGCATTGCTCAAATTTGCCCGCGTAAAGTTTGCCCCTACCAAATAGGCGCGGTTGGGGCGGGTATTGCTGAGGTTGGCTTCCTGCAAATTGGCATCGCTCAGGTTAACGCGTAGCAAGATAGCGCTTTTTAGATTTGCCCGTACTAAATTGACACAGATGAGTTGGGCACCGCTGAGGTTAGCGCCCTGAAGATTAGCTGAATGGAGATTGGCACCGCTCAAATTTGCTCCGGTCAAATCAGCACTGCTGAGATCGGCATCCTGAAGCTGGGTAAACGATAAATTGGCGTAGCTCAGCGTTGCTGCGTTTAAGACAGCGCTTTCTAGGTTAGCTCGCCGCAAGCTAACGCCTGTCAATTGGGCATTGCTAAGATTGGCGTGCTTTAGATGACTGCGCCGCAAAATTGTGCCGCGCAATCGGGCTTCTCGCAAATCTGCGCCGCTCAGGTCGGTGCCGCTCAAGTCGGCTCCTGAGAGGAAGGCTCCTCTCAGGTCAGCATTTCGCAAAAGTGCATCGATTAAGTTCACTTGATCGAGTCGGGCACGCTGGATACTGGCGTTACAGAGCTTGGCACAGCGCAAATCGCTGCCGCGCAAGTTCGCCTCTGTCAAAGTGGCGTAGCAAAAGTTAGCTCCTCTCAAAACCGCATTGTTGATTTGAGCAGCATGGAGATTTGCTTCCTGGAGAATAGTGCCTGAGAGATCTGCGCGTTCTAGCGAAGCACCAGCCAAATTTGCGCCACCCAGATTTGCGCCACCCAGATTTGCGCCCTGTAAATTGGCACCTTGCAGGTTAATTCCCTGTAGCTGGGCATGAATCAGAACTGCGCCCCGTAAATCAATTTCTTGCAGATCAAGATGCCGTAAATCCGCACCAATATAGTTGCCATAGGGATGCAGCCCGCTTCTTTCAATCATAAATTTAAGAATCCTGTTGTGAGGAGTGGTCGCGCTCATGACATAGCTCTGGGGCTAGAGAACTGAACATTGAGACTATTGGAGCGATCGCTACCCAAATCCGACAAACTCACACCACGATATTCTTAGGTTAGATACACTCTTGAAGACACTGTTAGAATAACATACTGTGCCATTAGAAATACAGTACAAATTTTTGAATAAAAAATAGACGTTTTAGCAAATAAAGCTTGGCTTATGCAGTAACTCGTATAAGAAATAGACAAACCACTCAAGAAAATAGCTTAAAGAGGCAAGGTTTATGACAGAGGATGCGATCGACGAGCTGCAATATATTCAGCAGCAGCAGCGTTACTGGGAGCAGTTGCGACAGGAGCTAGAGCGCTACAAGGCTGACCTAGGCGCAACTCACACAGAGCTAGCGCAATGTCTCGGCATTAGTCGCCAGCCTTTAGTGGTCTTTATGCAGGACTCTAGCCAGGGATTGCCGATTCAGCGATCGAATCTAGTGCGACTATGGGACTTAATAACGGAGCCAACGCGCTTCCGCAAAAAATACTCGGAGATGGAGCGATCGAATCGAGCAATTTTGAGGCTGCAAGGAGCCAATGCATTACTAAAGGCAGCAGGCTTTCTTCCAGATGTGAATGAACAGTCGTTAGAAATTCATTCCAATCGTCATCAGCAAATTCAGCGATTGGTGTCGAGATTGTCGAATTTGCCTGTTTCAGATTTTGCGGATTTCATCACATTGACCGATTTTTTGGAGACCTTCGTTACTAACTCTTTCCCCGGTCGATACAAAACTGCTTTAGAAGAAACCCAAATTCTAGACAGCAATACTGACCCTAGCTCAATCGATCGCGTAGACTATTGGATCAAGAAAAATCATCTTCCCAATATGCCCGATCCAGTTGTTAAGGATAAACTGCAAGGCGCACTTTCCCGACTGGCAATTTCAGGAAAATCTAAGCTGAATAATGCTGAGTTTTTTGAGCTGTATATGTCGATCGCCGAGAACGAACGGCTGACCCATCATGTTGATAAATTCCTCAAAATGCGGATCACGCAATGTCAATTTACAACGTTAACTTTTTCGGTACAATCCTATCTCTCTGCTGAAGAAGATAGCCCTATTTGGCAAGATTTTTGTGAGGCGAGTCTGGCTGTAGAGCAATGCCTTCGCCCTCAGATTCATGAGAGAGACGACTTAGAAGATTCTGTTGCTGAACCCGTCATTGAAACGCTGATTACCTGTAATTTTAGAGAAGCCAAGCAGGACGTTCGCTGGCGCTATAGCTCTTCTACAACGCACTTTGAAACGATGCTGGCGGCGATCGGTCGAGGCATGGGCTATGATTCTGAGCTGGAAATGGTTGATTTCTCGATTCGCACATTGGGTCACAAAGACTATAGTTTGATTCGCGCCTCTAGCGCATTCCGACCGATTCATTCGACTAATCCTAGCGACTACAAGTCTTATCAAAGCGTTTGGATCGATCGCAGCGCTGTCTTTGGCATTCTGCAATCGGCAATTCTTGCGGTTGGAGGCTGGCTCTCAGAAAATTTTCCAGATGAGGCAAGTTGCCGTAGCTATTACGAAGTTTGTCAAACTGTTTCTAGTATTAATGACAGCCTCATTAAAGGAAAAAGGTTTTTGAATGGTTATCGCATTCATCAAGCAGCCTATTCCGGTAGGTTGTCAACCAGTGATTATCTAGAAAAAGAAGTTATTGAAAAGATTAAAAGTCTAAAAGAAGGTGCATTCAAACAATATCCAAAATTGCGGGACTGTTATGAAGCCGATTTAGACCGTATGTATTGTGTTGCTAAGCTGGCTTGCGCTCACTCTGCCCTAATTGAAGGCAACATGATCACAGCATCACGCTTGCTAACAGAAGTTGAAGATTTTTTGAAGAGCTTGGATTCTCCAAAAAGCTCTAGGGGCAACAAACATCTTCTTGATATTTCATACGCGATCGAGTTGAACTTACAGCGCTTTTACCAAGGTGATCCAGAGATCTTCTTAAATCATCAGAAATGGCGCACCGAATTACGAAATTCTCTAAGTCAGCTCAGTACCTACATTGATGATTGCAAGCAAAATTGCGGACAATTTGCTTCTGATACTTATATGAATGTATCAGAACTATATGGACGACTGGCTCGTCTCAACTTTTGCTGCTGCAATGCCGATGAAATTGAGGACTTAGAATCTGCGGTGAGATATTCACTGATGGCGGCTTACTGCTCGGCTAAGACGGGTCTTCAGCACCGAACGGCACATTGGATTAGCAATGCAGGTCGAATTTGTGTGCGGTTAGGAGAGAGCGATCGCGCCAAAAGTTTTGCTGATCTTGCCGAGCGTATTATCAGCCATGCCAGTGAGCCGACCTATAGCCCAGAATATCAGGAAGCCATTAGAGCTGAGGTAAATATTGCCTTGGGGGAGCGCCTCTTGTTGATTGAGAAAGATCCTACGGGAGCGCTAGACTACTTTTTGCGATCGCTCAAAGGCTCCATCTACATTGGCTTTGTCCGATTAATTGCCGATAACTTATATGACATTGCGCGAGCCTCTAAAGATTTAGGCAACTATCGGATTAAAAAGTCTTTTGCATCGGCATTTGGCAAGAGCGACCTCAGAACAAATTGGCTTTTGAACGAAGAAAATCAAAGCTGGCAGGAAAACAAAATTGCAGCAGAAGTGATTCAGTTCATCAACAAAATCGATAAAGATGATGACTGGAGTTTTGTGGCAATTCAGTTCAAAGAACAAGCTCAGAAAATCTGGCGTGGTTTGGCAAATTTCAGCGATCCAAGCCACAGTAATGCCCATCCTATTGAAGAACAAATGGAGACCGAGGAGTTTCTCAGTCGAGTGAGATAATTCCTCAGTCCGATCGCCGCCTTTCTGACCTAAGAACCGTTACGATTAGCCATAGCCCCAGCAGACTCGCAACCGCAAAGAAAATATTGCCAATGAGCTGAAGTTGTGGAGTCTGTTGCCCCGTAGAAATAATTGCCGCTCCAATAATTAGAGACCCGACAACCGTACTAGAAGAGCGACGATTGGCAGCTTGATCGATCGATCGCCGCATAGCGTTCAAGTCTTGCAGAGTAATATTCAGCCGCAGAGTTTCAGACGTGAGCCGATTCAGCAGAAAACCCACCTGGCGCGGCGAGTCGAGCGAAAGCTGCTTAAACTCTAATGCCGTGCGGAGAAGCGATCGCATCGGATCGTCTCCCACAAGCTGCCGCTGGAAGAGATCGGTCATTAACGGGCGAATCTCATCGACGATGTTCACCGAAGGATCAAATCCTCGACCCGTGCCCTCTAAATTGGCGATCGATTTGGTCAGTAGCCCGATATTGCTGGGTAGCCGCAGGTTATTGAGTCGGGCGGCTTCCAGAATTTTGCCAAAGACTTCGCCAATGTTGATATTAGCCAAGCTGAGGTCATAATACTGGCGCAAGAGACGATCGTAGTCAGATTGCAGTCGCATTAGATTAATCGGCTGGCTCAGATCCATTGGCTCGGCAAGCTGTAGAGTCAACTGGGCACAGCGATCGGGATCTGCGTCAATAATGGCAAGCACTAGCTCTACCATGACCGACTGGGTGCGATGATCGAGCGTCCCCATCATGCCGCAATCCAGGATGCCCACGCGCCCATCATGCAGATAAAACAAATTGCCGGGATGCGGATCGGCATGGAAAAAGCCGTCGATCAAGTATTGCTGGAGAAAAGCCCTAAAGAGCAGCGTCGTGAAGGCGTGACGCTCTGCCTCAATATCGCCGCCATAGTTTTCGCCCGTCATCTCGGCACGGAGAAGGGGCACGCCGTCCAGCCATTGCAAAATCAAGAATTTTTTGCTAGAAAAGTAGACCTCTGGAACGACAATCTGGGTGGGGTTGAACCAGCGGCTATTTGCCAAGGTTTTACGGAGGCGATCGGTGTATTGGGCTTCTAGCGTAAAATCAAGTTCGCTGAGCAGCGAGTTGCTGAATTCTTCTGCCAGAGCCACCACGTTATAGCGCTTGCCAAACTTAGTAGGCGAGAGCAAGGTGGCAATCTGCTTAAACACAGCAATATCCCGTGCCACGATCGTCTCAATTCCGGGACGCTGAATCTTAACGGCGGCTCTCTGACCGTTCTTTAAGATCGCTTCATGGGTCTGGGCAATAGAACCTGCGGCGATCGCCCGCTGATTAATGCTCTCAAATTTTTCCTCTAGAAATGGCTCTTGACGAAGCTGGAGTTCAATCTCCGACCAGTCAACGGGCGGCACATTGGTTTGCAGATTGCTCAGCGCTTCAATATAAGAGGTGGGCAGCAAATCGGGGCGAGTGCTTAAGAGCTGCCCTAACTTGACGTAGGCAGGACCCAAGTCTACTAGAATATTGCGAAGCACTTCAGGGGCAGGAACTTCAGGCTCATCCCCTTTGCCGATCGTTAAGAGCTGGCGCATATAATCCCAGCCGTGCCGAATCAGCACTTCAATAATTTCGCGTTGTCGAACAACGGGGGTGAGGAGAGGAGTCATAGAAGATATAAAAAGGGTTCTGCCTTGATCCTACAAACAAAAAATCAGTGGTGCCGTTTAGAACACCACTGAGTCTATCCACTTCAATCTGTAAATCAAAAATAGGTTCAGTGCAGAGAAATCAGTCTAAAAAACCCATTAAAGGTTCGCCGTCACCAATTTCATTAGAGGCGATCGGGCGATTGCCGGGTAAACCTGAGCCTTCCATCAATCTTGGATCGCTGATCATCACTGGGCGACCGCCAGGGAGAGTCAGATCTTCCCGAATGGCAAGTTCGCTGGCAAATCATGGACGATGACCGGGCAACGGATGATTCACAACATGCACATGACT
>CASBQM010000889.1 GCA_949127645.1 Synechococcales cyanobacterium PMM_0036 | reverse complement strand
TTGGCAAAGTGGCGATTCCTGAAAATCCTAAAGGCACGATCGTCGCCACTTACGGCATCACGGGCGATTTAGACAACCAGTGGTTTCTCAAGATTTTGGGACGCAAGGCGTTTGCTCAGGGCTACGCGATCGTCCTGTTTGACTGGCGTGCCCACGGCAAAACGGCTGAGTTGTCACCTACCCTCACGTCAGACGGGCTGTATGAGGGAGAGGATTTTGTCAGAATTGCGGCAAAAGCTAAGGCGTTAGGCTGTCCGGCTCCATTTTGGTTCACGGGCTACTCTCTGGGAGGACAGTTGGCACTGTGGGCGATCAAGGCAGCGCAGACCGTTGGAGAATGGGGCGCAGATTTGGGCTTGGCAGAGTCAGAGCTTGCTGGAGGAGCCGCCATCTGCCCTAGCCTAGAGTCTCAGCGTTCTCTAAGCTATTTGGACAAGAGCGCGATCGGTCGATCTCTGGATCAGGCGATTACGAAACAGCTTAGAATCTTGGCGGCTCGGATTAGCGAGTGTCATCCTGGGGCGATCGATCCCGAAGCCTTAGCCCGCGTCAACAACATTTGGACATTTGACGAAGAGCTAGTGATCGGGAAGCTAGGCTTTGCCACCGTGGAAGAATATTACAGGGCAAGCAGTCCTCTCTATCATCTAGATACTTTCAACAAATCCACGCTGATTATTTATGCGGCAGATGACCCGATGTTTGACCCGGCGATCGTCCCTGAGTTGGAAATCGCCTGCGCCAAGAACCCGGCGATCGACTTAGCCCTCACCAAACATGGAGGGCACGTGGGCTATCTGAGCAGCAAAGCCTGTCAGCATCAAGCCAAAGATCCCGATCTCTGGTGGGCATGGAATCGCGTTTTAGAATGGTTTGATCGGCAGCAGTCCCACAGTCGCTAAACCACGCTAAGCCAGTCTCAAGCCGGGGCATTTCTGGAGAAACGAATTTCCCTTTTGCTCGGCGATCGGGTTTCCCACATGAGTAGGCGTGGGGCGAATCACTCCAGCGAATAGATCCTCCAGTCCGTAGGGCGTGAAAAACTGCCATGCGTCAGCTTCCATTCGCACCCCCACGGCTGTAGCAGTGTGCAGCCAATTGCTAATGCCTTCTTCAGTGCTGCCATAGGGTTGCCGTCCCGATCGCCACCGCGCAAAGCTTGCCTGATTTTTCACGTCAAACAGGTGATGAGGATACTGCGCCGTTAAGGTAGCTTTTGCCTCTAGCTCCTGCTGCCGATCGCCCTCTGCATCAAAAAACGCGATATCAAAATCCTTAATCCCCAGCTCACAGTCGTCAAAGCGCGATCGCCATACAGTGTTGCGTACTGCCCCTCCGGCTAGCCACCAGTTGGGTAAGCCGATCTGGGCGATCGCAGGTAGCACTTCGCCTACGGGAGAATTTTCTAGGATGATTTGAAGATCGGCTTGATGAGGAGCAAGGGAAGAAATCATGAGGTATAAAATTCTATTTTGCGATCGATTTGCGATCGAACAGTCTGTATCCGATCGAGCAGATGAAATCGTGATCCCCAATTCTGATAAACTTTTGTACGAAGCGTAGTCCGCAAAACGACGCAAAATCAGCAGTTGGAGGGTAATCCGGTGGAAAGCACGCTCGGTTTAGAAATCATTGAAGTGGTTGAGCAAGCGGCGATCGCTTCGGCTCATTTGACGGGCAAAGGCGACAAGAATGAAGCCGATCGCGTGGCGGTTGAAGCCATGCGGGAGCGGATGAACAAAATTCATATGCGTGGTCGCATTGTGATTGGAGAAGGCGAACGGGACGACGCGCCCATGCTGTATATCGGCGAAGAGGTGGGCATTGGTACCCGTGAAGATGCCAAAGCTTTCTGTAACCCCGATGAGCTAATCGAGATTGATATTGCCGTCGACCCTTGTGAGGGCACCAATCTTTGTGCCTACGGTCAACCCGGCTCTATGGCGGTGCTTGCCATTTCCGAGAAAGGCGGACTCTTTGCTGCGCCCGACTTCTACATGAACAAGCTGGCGGCACCTGCGGCGGCGAAAGGTAAGGTAGACATTCGTAAGTCGGCAACCGAAAACCTGAAGATCTTGGCTGAATGTCTCGATCGCCCCATTGATGAGCTAATGGTGGTGGTAATGAAGCGCGATCGCCACAATGATTTGATTAAAGAAATCCGCGAAGCAGGGGCTAGAGTTCGCCTGATCTCAGATGGCGACGTGTCGGCGGCGATCTCCTGCGCGTTTGAAGGCACGGGTATCCATGCGCTCATGGGCATCGGCGCTGCGCCAGAGGGCGTAATTTCGGCAGCAGCCATGCGCTGTATGGACGGGCATTTCCAAGGACAGTTGATCTACGATCCGGCGATCGTCAAAACTGGGCTAATCGGCGAGAGCAGAGAAGCGAACATCGAGCGTTTGACCTCCATGGGCATTACTGACCCCGATCGCGTCTACGAAGCCGAAGAGCTAGCTTCAGGCAAGAATGTTTTATTTGCAGGCTGCGGCATTACGTCTGGGACGCTGATGAAGGGCGTGAAGTTCTTTAAAGGCGGCGCTCGGACTCAAAGCCTGGTGATTTCTAACCAGTCAAAGACTGCGCGGTTTGTGGACACCATTCACATGAGCGAAGGACCCAAGACTGTCCAGTTGAGCTACTAGGTATTCACAGGATCGCAAAGACTGAGAGGCGTTGTGTATAGCGCCCTGGTTGACTGGCAGATTTGTGCCCCCTCATCCCCCAGCCCTTCTCCCACGTGGGAGAAGGGTTGGGGTAAGGGCGGCTTGGGCTTTTTCGGTCATTTGTCTTTGAGAAAGTCGGATTCATAAAAATTTACGCGATCGTCCCTACTCCAGCCGCGACCGATTCCTCTACAAACTCCCTCGAATTGGTAGACTTTCTCTATACCGACTCTACGCAGACTCTAGGCTGATAATTGGAGTCAAGGTTCGGTCTATTAACGCCGGGTTTATTAACGCAAACTGTGCCAATCATTCCATAAAAACTGATTGACGCTGCTGGGAGGTGAACCCTCTAGGGCAGTGACGCACAAAGAGAAAATCGTTTGGGAGGACGAATGAATATAGTTG
>CASBQM010000888.1 GCA_949127645.1 Synechococcales cyanobacterium PMM_0036 | reverse complement strand
CCTGAGTTTGAGACGTTCTACACCAAGAACATTTTGTTGAACGAGGGCATCCGCGCTTGGATGGCTCCTCAAGACCAGATTCACGAAAAATTTGTATTCCCCGAAGAGGTATTGCCACGGGGTAACGCTCTTTAAGGATTGCAACTTCGTATACCCAAACATAATCCCTGCTTTGCGGCAGGGATTTTTTGGGTCTCATACCATGTCTCTTTCTACGCTATGTCTCTGATAAATTGCACGTCTTGCATTGCGCCCCTGAAACGCCTTTCTTAGGAAGAATAATGTACCTGATATAGAGACCCGATATATTAGAAGTCTGGCTAGTACACAACACTGACTGGCTGTGCTATTCTGTAAATCAGGTGGAAACACCCGGAGCCGAGTGTTCTGCCCTTCTAGTAACTAACCGTCTAGGAAAGAGGAGGTGATGCCTGTGCAAGATAGTAGTAAATTCACGGGTCGTCAGGTTGATGTAAGCTGGCTGCGTGCCGGGGCTGCTCTCTAAGAGCCAAATTTGGAGAGTCGTCTCTGAATTTTGTAAGCTAGGGTTCCTCCTGGCAGTCTAGTTTCAATCTGAAGACCCGCTACACCGCCCTCATAGATTAGCCAAGGATTTTTCCGGAAGCTGATTTGTGGGGGCGGATAGTTTTTTAAACCCACAACAATGCATTTCTACAACAATGTATTTAACGATGTGTTTTTGGGCGTTGCTGAATTGAGGTATGAATTCTCAGACTGTCCCTCACCCTAGCTCTCTCCCGAATGGAGAGGGGACGAAAGTTCTAGCTCCCTTCTCTCTAGGGAGAAGAGTTGGGGATGAAGGCAATTCATAGTTGTATTCAGCAACGCCTGTTTTTGTATATTTGGGCAACGTTTTGCAGAATGTTCTACAGCACAATAGTTTAGAAAGGAACTTTTTGAGATTGCTTAGCCGTCTCAAGGTAAGGGTTTCTTAACCTATTGTTATTTTGCTCTTGATGCTTGTAAGACTCAGTGCTTATAATCATACAGACCGGGTTTTGAAATCATAGACCACTAGGTGAAAGGTGTGAGGATTAAAAATATGTCATCCAAGTTTTTTTGGAAGTCTTTGTTGGCTACGCCTGCTTTGCTAGGTGCAGCTATGCTTGTTTCTTCTTCTGCGATCGCCGCAGAAGTTCAGCCTAAGGCTAATGTTGACGCACTGCTAGAAGCTGCTGCACCAAGTCTTGAGTCACTGTCTGCTAAGTCTTTGGCATCCGAAGCCGTACCTCTGCAGGTTAGTGCTGTTCCTAATCAACCGATCGCTGCTTCCGGCGTTGAAGCGTCTGCCACTACGGCAGCTCCTCAAGCTCCCGTGCAGATTGCACAGATTGCGCCTCAACAAGCGGCTCCTGCGACGACTGGCGTTTCTTCCCTTGAGCAAGTTGCCCAGTACAGCAACGATAGCCAAGCTGGCTCAATGTCTCAAGTTACCTCAATTTCTCAGCTCTCTGACGTTCAGCCAACTGACTGGGCGTTCCAAGCGCTTCAGTCTCTAGTAGAGCGCTACGGCTGTATTGCAGGTTATCCAGACGGCACCTATAAGGGCAGTCGGGCAATGACTCGTTATGAGTTCGCGGCTGGGGTAAATGCTTGCCTTGATCGCATCAGCGAACTGATCGCATCTAGCACCGCAGACTTGGCTACTAAAGAAGATTTGGCAACGTTGCAGCGTCTACAAGAAGAGTTTGCGGCTGAGCTAGCAACTCTGCGGGGACGAGTAGATTCTTTGGAGTCTCGTACTGCTTTTCTCGAAGCGCACCAGTTTTCCACTACCACCAAGCTCAAAGGTGAAACAATCTTCGCTGTTGGTATTCCTATTGAAAATGGTGTAGAGGGAACATCTGATCCTCAAGCTAACCTGGGCTACCGGGTTCGCTTGAATTTGGACACTAGCTTTACAGGTAAGGATTTGCTGAGAGCACGTCTACAGGCTCGTGACTTTGGCACTCCAGAGTCTCTGGGTGGGGTTGCCTGGAAGTTTAGCGGCGACGGTCCTACGGGTGGTAGCAATAGCGTCATCCTACAGAAGTTGTTCTATACCTTCCCGGTTGGCGATCGCATTCAGGTGACTCTGGCGGCTAGAGGCGTTTCTGACTCCGACTTTGTGAGAAGCTCCATCAGCCCCTTTGATGATGATGGCGGTGGTGCTTTAAGCAGCTTTGGTACTCCTTCGCAGTACAACTTCATGCCTGGTAATGCGGGTGCAGGTGCGATCGTTCAACTGACGGATAACCTGAGTCTTGACTTTGGCTATTCTGCATCTGAGGCTAGCGGCACTCGCCCTGGTCAAGGTTTGTTTAACGGCGATTATGGAATTGTGGCTCAGCTTACCTACTTGAGCAGTTTTGTGGATGCTGCCGTCACATACGGCAATGGTTATAGAGCTTCTGGGTTTGTTTTCGATCGCAGTCCTGAAGTGGCGAACACCTACGGTGGGCAAGTCAACTTTAAGTTTGGTGCTCTAGAAGTGGGTGGTGGCGTAGCTTACGTACCCATCCGCAGCATCGGCATTGGGGACTTTGACATCTGGAGCTACCAGGGTACGCTGGCTCTCCGTGACTTTGGTGGCGAGGGCAATCTATTGGGTGTTCTGGCAGGGACTCCTGGCTACGGCTCCAGCATTCCTGGCTCCTTAAGCGGTACTTTTAACCAAGATAATGCGTTCCAGGTCGAAGGTTTCTATCGGTTTAAGGTGAATGACAATATTTCTGTCACACCGGGTCTGATCTACATCACTAACCCTGGCAACAATGACCAGAACGGCGATAGCCTAGTTGGTGCCATCAGAACCACCTTCAGCTTCTAGGAGTTCGTTCGAGAGCTAAACAGCTCTCGAGGCGCTTTTCTAAGTTAGCTTTTATGCTCAGGTTCCGATGGAACCTGAGCATTTTTCTTGAAGAGCCTTAGAATATGGCAATTTATTAGGAAATGGTTAAAAAGGTTAATAGAAGACTATTGAATTGTTAAAACCTTGATTACAGATAGAATTCCCATGGCAACATATTTAAAAACTTCACTACTTTCTTGTCTTTCTGCAAGCTCCCGGATTAGAATTGCGTTTGTGTGGTTCAAGAAATCGTAGATTTTAAGTGTGAGGAATTTCAGTTATGTCGTCCAAGTTTTTTTGGAAGTCCCTTTTAACTGCACCCGCTTTTCTAGGCGCAGCTCTGATTGTTTCGTCTTCTGCTACTGCAGCGGAAATCCAGTCTAAGTCTGATGTTGACGCATTGCTCAACGAAGTTTCCGCCTCCTCTGTATTACCAACTGCGAGTGCGTTGACTTCAGCAGCTCCTCTACAGGTTGGTACTGCAATTAGCCCAGTTGCAGTTAGCCCAGTTGCAATTAGCTCAGTTGCACCTAGCCCAGTTGCAATTAGCCAGGTTGTGCCCACTGCGATCGCGCCTGCTTCTTTGCAGCAAGTCCCTGTTCAAATTGCTCAGACTGCGCCTGTACAAGCGGCTCCCGCTACGGGCGTTTCTCCCCTCTCGCAAGTTGCTCAATACAGCAGCGAAGGCGTGGGCAATGCCCAAGCTCAAGTTACCTCAATCTCCCAGCTTTCCGATGTTCAACCCACAGACTGGGCGTTCCAAGCGCTGCAATCTCTAGTTGAGCGTTATGGCTGCATCGCAGGTTATCCAGACGGCACCTACAAGGGCAGTCGGGCATTGACTCGTTACGAATTTGCGGCGGGTATGAATGCCTGTCTCGATCGCATCAGCGAATTGATTGCTTCCAGCACTGCTGATTTGGCGACCAAGGAAGACCTGGCTACTCTCCAACGTTTACAGGAAGAATTCGCGGCTGAACTAGCTACATTGCGCGGTCGCGTAGATTCTTTGGAAGCTCGGACGGCTGAACTAGAAGCGCACCAGTTCTCCACCACCACCAAGCTGAGAGGCGAAACCATCTTCCAGGTTGGTATTCCCATTGAGAATGGTAACAACAGCTCTTCAAGAGTGGATGATCAAGTTAACTTTGGTTACCGGGTTCGTCTAAACTTGGACACCAGCTTTACGGGTAAGGATTTGCTGAGAGCGCGTCTACAGGCTCTTGATTTCAGCAACCCTTCTTCTTTCGCTGCTAACAGTCGCTCGACGCAGTGGTTCTTGAGTTCATCTTCTCCCACTGCTACGACTGATAATAACGTCAAAATAGATGACTTGTACTACAGATTCCCTTTGGGTATCGCTCGGGTCAGCATCTGGGCTAACTCATTGGAGACCAATGACTTTTTCACCAGTGAAATCAGCCCTCTTTCAAACAACGGCTCTGGCGCTCTGCTGAGGTTTGGCAGACCGGCTCAGTATGACTTTTTCAATGGCAATGCTGGGGCAACTGTAGCTCTGAGATTCACTGATAACTTGATCTTGGATCTTGGATATGCGGGTGGTGGCTCAGGTACTTCCTCTTCCAGCACGCTGCCTAAGAACGGCTTGTTTGATGGCAACTACAGTGCTGTGGCTCAGCTCAACTACTTGAGTCCTTTTGTTGATGCTGCTGTGACCTATGGCAACACCTACAGGCGGAACGGTTTCTTTGGATTCAGAGACAGTATTGACGCTACCGACACAGGTAGTCCTGAAGTCGCTAACGTCTACGCAGGACAGATAAACTTTAAATTTGGCTCGATTCAGATCGGTGGTGGTGGTGCTTACATCCCCATCCGTCGGATTGGAACTGGCGACTATGATGTTTGGAGCTTCCAAGGTACTCTAGCTTTCACCGATTTCGGTGGTAAGGGTAACCTCTTAGGTATCCTGGCTGGAATTGCGCCTTATGCGGCAGGCGTTCCAACGGATACTGTTGTCAACAGCCGCTTCAACCAGAGAAACAACTTTGTGGCTGAAGTGTTCTACCGTTTCAACGTCAACGACAACATTGCTATCACGCCTAGCTTGATCTACATGGATTCCCCCGGTAACAGCAATACCAATGACAACACCTTCGTCGGTGCTATCAGAACCACCTTCAAGTTCTAGGATTTAGCGAGTGGAGCTTTATAGGTTTCCCTAAAATTAGTAGAAGCCCCCAAACTCTATCAAGAGTTTGGGGGCTTCTATTTGAGGGAAGCACTATGCCTTCCCTAGGGTGACTGACAAATCTCTGTCCCCTCATCCTCTAACCCTCTCTCCCACGCGGAGAGAAAGGGGGAAAATTTCTTGGGTTTGAATCTCCTCTCCCAGGGTGGGAGAGGAGTTGGGGTGAGGGCGATTTAGTTTTGTCAGTCAATCAGGTGTCTTCCCTGTATTGTTCTAGGCGGCAGCTACACCTCTAATGGTTGTCGGCTAAACAGTTTAAGAATGCGATCGACCATCTGAGGCGGAGTCAAACCTAATTCTGCCCAGGATTCTTCAGGCAAGGCGTGATCAACTAGCTTATCCGGTACGCCAATGCGCGTCAGCGGCACCATTACCTCATGGTCGAGGAGGGATTCGGCGATCGCTGAACCAAAGCCGCCCATGAGACAACCCTCTTCTAACGTAATCACCCGCTTCACTTTTTTTGCTAACGGAATAATCAGCTCGGTGTCTAGCGGTTTGGCAAAGCGGGCATTGATGACAGTTGCCTCAATCCCGTGTTCGCTTAGCATCTCGGCGGTTTGCAGAGCCGGATATACCATTGAGCCGTAGCCCAGCATCAGCAGATCGTCGCCATTCCGAAGAATCTCGCCTTTGCCGATTGGAAGCGCCTCCCAGCCCTCTTCCATCAGGGGCACGCCGTAGCCATTGCCGCGAGGATAGCGCATGGCGATCGGACCCTCAGTATGCTCCACCCCTGTAACGATCATGCGCTGTAGTTCAGCTTCGTCTTTGGGAGCCATTAGCACCAGATTAGGAATGCAGCGGAGATAGGCAATGTCATACATACCCTGGTGGGTGGGACCATCTGAGCCAACAATACCGGCGCGATCGAGGCAAAAGAAGACAGGTAAGTTCTGAATACAGACATCATGC
Source organism: Synechococcales cyanobacterium PMM_0036 (assembly GCA_949127645.1). Classification (GTDB taxonomy): domain Bacteria; phylum Cyanobacteriota; class Cyanobacteriia; order Elainellales; family Elainellaceae; genus Drouetiella. The sequence goes on along the minus strand of CASBQM010000888.1, from coordinate 466 downwards.
ACAATCTGATCAAAGGCGCGTTGCAGGAACGTGGAATAAATTGCCGCAACCGGACGCATTCCTTCGCAGGCTAGACCTGCCGCCAGAGTTACGGCGTGCTGCTCGGCAATGCCCACGTCAATATACTGCTTGGGCAGCTTCTGCTGAAGCTTGTCTAGCCCGGTGCCTGTTGCCATAGCTGCCGTGATGCCAATAATCTTAGGATTATTTTCTGCCAGCTTGGTGAGGGTATGCGAAAAGACCTTGGAGTAGCTGGGGGGCTTGGGCTTGCTAGAAGGTGCAGCTTTGCCTGTCGTCAAATTAAATGGCGACTGGGCATGATAGCCGACCTGGTCTTGCTCGGCGATCGCGTATCCCTTTCCTTTCACGGTAATCACGTGTACCAGTACAGGTCCTTGCTGTTGATGGGCAAGTTGGAAGGTGGCAATCAGCTCTTCTAGATTGTGACCATCGATCGGACCCATGT
>CASBQM010000887.1 GCA_949127645.1 Synechococcales cyanobacterium PMM_0036 | reverse complement strand
GCCGTACTCATAGAAATTATTGTGGGTTGCCGCTAGCGTTTCGTTGGTGATGGGACGATCGACTTGCAGAAAATCAGAGTTTGGACTAGCAGGTAGAGGCTTTGCGTCAACGATCGGCTGATTTGCCTCAGACTCTTGCTGACAGCCCCATAGCGACAGCGCCGATCCAGCAATACCTACCCCAGCCAAACCCCGCAAAAAACGCCGTCGATTTAGAAAAGCTGCTTCAGATGTTGCCTCGCGTTCGGGAATCTGCCAGGGCTGGGGAATATGGATAAACGGCATCGAGGGTTTAATCTTTGAGTAGCTGAGCTTTACACTTCTTCAATATTTCACACTATAGCAATTTTCAATCCTACAAAAATAATTCGATCCTACAAAAATAATCGTCAGAAACCTGCTGTTTGAGACTTTGCAAGAGGCGAATTTAGTTGAGAGCGATCGAATAGTTTCAATTTTTGCGAAAATTGCCTTAGAATAGAAAACGGTTACACCGGGATGTAGCGCAGCTTGGTAGCGCGCCTGCTTTGGGAGCAGGATGTCGCAGGTTCGAATCCTGTCATCCCGATTCTGGTTAAGTAAATGTTTTAGGATTAAGCTGAAAAAGTTGCTCAAATCCTTCAACTCTACTTGGAGAGACGGGTAAGGCGAAAAGCTGGAAAATTGAGGGGCTGGCAGACCAACAATTTATTAAATTCCCACCTTCTGATGAAGAGATCGTGATCGGCACCGCCGAAGCGATTGTTTTGGGCATGGCATTCTGAAAGATAGATTTGAAGAGAAAATATCTAGACTACTGCCCGCTCATCTACGTTAGGAGAGACTGATGGATTCTGTGTCACAACAACCTTTATCTAGAACGCCCCGTCACGTCATCATTACGGGCGGTGCCGGATTCATCGGCTCTAACTTTGTTCACCACTGGTGCCATCAGTATCCTGGCGATCGCGTCGTTGTCTTAGATGTATTGACCTATGCCGGAAATCGTGCGAATTTGGCGGGCCTAGAAGGTCATGCCAACCTGCAATTTGTGCAGGGCGACATCTGCGATCGCCCTCTCATTGATGCGCTCCTGCAAGAAGAACGCGTAGATACGATCGTCCACTTTGCTGCCGAGTCTCACGTCGATCGCTCTATCCTAGGACCTGGAGCTTTTGTGCAAACCAATATGGTGGGCACCTTCACCTTGCTGGAAGCTTTTCGGCAGCATTGGAATCATGCCGGACAGCCGGACAGCTATCGGTTTCACCATGTTTCGACGGATGAAGTCTATGGCAGCCTCAGCCCTACCGATCCAGCCTTTACTGAAACAACGCCCTACACGCCTAACAGTCCCTACTCTGCATCCAAGGCGGGAAGCGATCATCTCGTGCGGGCATATCACCATACCTACGGACTGCCAACCCTGATGACTAACTGTTCCAATAACTATGGAGCCTATCATTTCCCTGAGAAGTTGATTCCGCTGATGTGCATCAATATTCTGATGGGTAAGCCGCTGCCCGTCTATGGCGACGGACAGAACGTGCGGGACTGGCTGTATGTAGGTGATCATTGCAGCGCGATCGATGTCGTCATCCACAGGGGCACACCGGGCGAAACCTACAATATTGGCGGCAACAATGAAGTTAAAAATATCGATCTAGTCTATATGCTATGCGATTTAATGGACGAGTTAGCTCCTGCTCTGCCTATCCATCCCGCGCGCGACTTAATTACCTTCGTCAAAGATCGTCCAGGACACGATCGCCGCTATGCCATTGATGCCACCAAAATCAAAACAGAGTTAGGTTGGACTCCTTCTGTAACGGTGCAAGAGGGTCTGCGTCGCACGGTCAAGTGGTATCTGGAGCATCAAGACTGGTGGCAGCCTTTGCTCTCGCAGGAATATCAAGAATACTATCGCAAGGTCTACGCCTAGCCTACTCAAAATTAATTAAGTGTGAGAATTTAGGGACTTAAGCACTATGGCTCTGCAATTCTTTGGGCTTGGCGATCGAAAGCTGTCTCTTAAGCCAATGGTCTGGCTAGCAACTCTGGGGCTAACCCTATGTTTGGCGATCGCCTGTTCTAGTCCGGCGCAGCCTGGGGGCAGTTCCTATGGGTCTGTAACTGGGCTAGCGGTTGGCACTAATCTCAACGGCATTGCGGATTGGTCAACGGAGGTGCCGTTTTTAGATCTATTCAAGAGCGCCAGAACTTGGATTCCTCAATGTGGATATGGGGAGCCTGGATGCACTAGCTCCTGGGATACCGGGGAGTTTGCCAAGCTTGATCTAGATAAGAATGGCTGGGTTAAATCTCTGCCCAAGCCCGAAGACGCGCCTGAATATACTCGCGTTCGCACCATTATGTTGGGGAGCGGTGGCAAATATCCTCAAGGTCAATACGTCGTGCTTTACGATGGCGAGGGCGCAATCGAGTATGTCTATGATGCCCGCAAAAACGAGGCGGCTTCTAAGCCAGGTCGAGATGTAATTGATGTCAACCTCGCCAACGAGGGGGATGGCATTCACTTAATTATTACGGCAACCGATCCGCGCAAAGCCGGAAACTATATTCGCAACATTCGAGTGGTGCCGATCGCCTATGAAAGCACCTACCAGACCGAGATCTTTAACCCGACTTTTATCCAAAAAACGCAGAAGTTTAGCGCCCTTCGCTTCATGGATTGGATGAACACCAATGCCTCAGAGCAGAGCAAATGGAGCGATCGCCCCCAAGTAGAAGATGCCTCTTACGCATGGGGTAAAGGAGTGCCCCTAGAGATCATGCTTGAGCTTGCCAATCGCCTCGGCGCAGATCCCTGGTTTAATATGCCCCACAAAGCCACTGATGATTATGTGCGAAAGTTCGCGGCTAGGGTCAAAGCAAAGCTTGATCCAAAACTCAAAGTCTATGTCGAGCTTTCCAATGAAGTGTGGAACTGGACTTTTCCCCAGGCACACTATGCCCTAGAGCAAGGGAAAGCCCGCTGGGGGCAAGACAAGGGCGATGCTTTTGCGCAGTGGTATGGGATGCGATCGGCTCAGATGGCGGATATCT
>CASBQM010000886.1 GCA_949127645.1 Synechococcales cyanobacterium PMM_0036 | reverse complement strand
TTCTCTAGACTTTTCTTGATATCGGTTAAATGCTGGACATCTGAAAAAGTTTGAGAGCCTGTCTGTAATCCAGGTACCGCCAAGAGTAGCTCCTATCTAAAAATGGATAAAGTCGAGCTGAGGAGCGATCGCGTGTTTGACATCTCCCAGGGCAAGCCGCGCAGTTATCCGATCATCCGGCAACACAAAACGTGTTAGCACAATTGAGAAACGAGAAAGCTGCGATCGCAGCCTCAATCCCTCATTTGCTAAAAGGGGAGGAGCGATCGCGGGTATAAACCGAAAGAGCCTGCTGAGGCTAAGGACGTGCGCCGCGCATCACCCATCAAGGATTTCTGGGTGGGCTACCAGGTCGGTAAAGCCGGATGGGAGAATGGGCGGCATCAATTTCAATCACATAATCCGCCGGGCTGGATTGATCTAACAAGGGAGTTATAAACAGTTCCGGATGGAGCGATCGCCAAAAATACTCCACAAACCGATCGATCTCAGCATCGCTCATGCCTGGTTTGCCTGTCGCCATCATCCGATGTTCGGCTTCGCGTCGCCACTGCTTGCTGTAGCGGTAGTCGGTGGGTGCTAGCACAATTAAGCGATCGAGCAAATCCCACAGCGGCAAGTAGTCTCGGAGGCGATCGTTGACCTCGCGGGCAAAGGCGCGATCGGCGGCAGTGACGAGGGGCGGAGGAGCCGTGTCAAATGCGATCGGGTCTACCGGACGCACCCCGACAAACCAGCCTTCCAGAAACACAATGTCTGCTTTAGCTACAAGCTCAGGCAGAGCGCGATCGCCCATTCCCCCATGTGCCGATTTGTCGAATCGAGGCACTTCAGCGGGCTGAGACTGGCGCAGTTGTTGCAGGACGGCTATTCCCAGATCAACATCGTGGGTGCCTGGAGGCCCTCGCCAGCAAAAGCGGGGATCGACTTGCTGGAGCCGTTGACGATCGCCATAGGTTTTGTACAAATCGTCGATCGAGATTTGACAGACCTGTAGTCCCAGAGTTTTGAGAATTTGGGCTAGAACTGCCGCCAGAGTAGTTTTTCCGGTTCCTTGTCCACCCAAAATACCTTGAATCAGAGGACGCTGTGACTGATCGTAAATCTGATGTCGCCAAGCCTGTAGCTGCATTGCTAAAGGCAGCCATAGATCTCGCAGAATCTCGACCGGGCAATCCCAGCCCAAATTGTGAATACAAAACTCTTGCAGGGAAGGATAAATCTGTTCAAACAGGCGCGATCGCTCTTCAGGTGAGAAGTCTAAGCCATTAGTATCCCCGTTCATGTCCTCTAGCTGCCCAGTTTGAAGGCTTCTACAAATAGACCGTAGGTTAATCCCAGCTTCGTGCCGTTAAATAGCTCTAAAATCACGGAATTTGCCCGATCTGTCGCCTTATTTTCTCTGCGGCGATCGCGGTAAACCCACCAGTTTATAAACTCTGTCAATAAGACAAGCAGCACGGCAATCGCCACATCCGGCTCGGCTTTTTGTCCGGCGAGCGTTGAAATAGTGGTAGCGAGAAAGTTGCCCAGCAACAAACTAATCAGCAGCAGCGAAGTCCGTCGCCAGGGGTTGCGGAGCCAACGCCCAAACTGTCCCAAGACACCATCGACTAACGTGTTAAGCCGAGTATTCTGCATAGTCTGCGCTGCGCCTCAGGTAGCCGTAAAGTAGCCGTGAAGAATGCCAATGCCCTGAAGCGTATCACGCTAGCAAATTTTTTGAGAAAGCGATCGCCTCAACAGTCATGACCTCAAATCTTTTAAACCTCAAATCTTCTGAATAAAGATGCTGAAAAAAACGCTAAATTCCCCGCAAGATTGAGCCGAATAACTAGAGTAGAGATGAGGAGCAGTGACGAAACACCAGGAGTCACTTAAGAGGCGGGTATGCTGACCGACAATCTAAAGCTGAAGCTGTATCCAGCCATTATCGGCGTAATGGGAATTTGTTTGACTGCCCTGCTCTTCTCTCGGTTTGAGGTACAGGTTTTAACCGAACCCGCCTCATCCGAACGTACCCCATCCGAACGTACTCTATCCGAACGTAATGCAGTCAGAGCCGCTGGATCAGCCGAGCGATCGCCCGTCGCATCGCCTTCACCTGCCCCATCAGCAACGCCCGCTTCTCCTACCGTCTCGCCATCAACCCCAATTTCCCAAGGCAAATTGGATGCCTCTAGCACTCAAAACCTGCGTGTCAGCAACCAAACTGAGTATCCCGTGCGAGTGGCGCTACTGCCCCAAAAGCCCGGAACGGCGAAGGCGATCGCAGCAAGTCCCAACCGCTACCAACAGCCCGTCCACTGGGATTTTGCTCCGGGTGAAGGCAAAATCAAGGGGTTAAAACTTTCACTCCCGGATGGCACATTGCAGCTTCAGCCTGGAGATGTGCTGATGGCATTTGCCCAAGACGGATCTCGCCGCTACTGGGGACCCTATGTGGTGGGGCAAACTCCGCTGCCAACTTGGAACTCAACTACACAAGAATGGCTGCTCAATTTACAGCCCTGAGCAGATTTTTAGGGACAGATTTTTAGGGACAAATTTCCAGTAAAGTAAGATGCGATCGCTCTAGAGGCATCTGCTCGTCGTTACTGGGTCAGGCTGAGTTTTTGAACGCTGATTTGTTTGGCTAATTTGTGTGATGAGGGCGGCAAGACATTGGAACGCAACAATTGGATTCAATCTCTGGTGGCAAGGCTAGACAAGCAGCCTCGTTTCGCCTGGATCTGCTCTATTCTCTGGATTGCCCTCGTGACGTTTGTGGCAGTCTGGCTACACTTAGGCAGCATTGGGCTAGTGGATGAGACAGAACCCTTGTTTGCTGAAGCGGCGCGTCAAATGACCGTCACTGGAGACTGGATTACGCCCTACTTTAACGGAGCAACTCGCTTTGATAAACCCGCCCTAGTTTACTGGATTGCAGCGATCGCCTACAAAGTCATTGGCGTAAACGAGTGGTCAGCCCGGTTTCCATCAGCGATCGCGGCGACGGCGCTAACTGGGCTGGGCTTCTACACGCTACGGCGATTTGGCTTCACCCGTCTTGCATTAGACTCAACCCCTTCCCCCGCTTCCCAGGCTTCTCTCCAGCTCTGGCTGTCGGCGGCGATCGGCTCAGCTCTCATTGCCCTTAATCCGCAAACGATCGTCTGGGGCAGGACGGGCGTTTCGGATATGCTGCTAAATGGCTGCATGGGATCAGCGCTGCTTGCCTTTTTTATTGCCTATGCC
>CASBQM010000885.1 GCA_949127645.1 Synechococcales cyanobacterium PMM_0036 | reverse complement strand
GTGGATGAGTGGCATGGAGCGCTTCGCATGGGTGGGGCGATCGGGCGTTAATGGCTAGCTTTTCTAGTTTTGGATTTTAGATTCAATCCAAAATCTAAGATCCAAAATCTAAGATCCAAAGTCTTTAGGTCAATACTGATGCTCTCAAGGAGGAGTCGATTTGACGGGGGCAAACCTTATGGGAGCGAGGCTTAGTCAAGCAGATTTACGTCGTGCTTGGCTTACAGGGGCTTTTCTGTGTCAGGCACGGCTCAATGGAACTAACCTAGCCGAAGCAGATCTCCGATCTGTCGATCTAACGGGAGCTGATCTTGAGCAGCTTGAAGCATTGCGGGAGCTGACTTAAGCCAAGTATAGGGCTGGATACTCCCTTATCCTTTATTGCCGAACGACAAGGGAGAGCTTGCTAGAGGGTACAGAAAGCTAGAAGCAGAAAGCTGGAAATTGCGCAGAAAGCTAGAAACTAATGCTCAGACTTGATGGCTTCCCAATTTTTTTTGAGAAGCGCAATGAAAGTGGCAATGCCTTTGGAGAAGCCTTGCGGATCGGGTAAGGCGTACTGCGGAAACTCTTCGTAAGGTCGCCATGCTTCTGAGGCGCTGTGTCGCAGGTGCAGAATGCGATCGGAACCTTCGAGTTTCCAAAGCATTTGTCCACTAGGGGATGTCTCAGCCATAGTTTTTCTCCTATCGTGTAAACAACAATATCGAGCGGCGCTGACCTGCCTAAAGTCCGTAAGGGTAGTCCGCAGCAGATTCCCAATTCTGGCAGTTTAATGGCTAAGTTCTGTAAAGAACGTTACATTAAACCTAGACATTTCTGACAAGCTGTGCATCTAGATATTTGAATTATAGGATTCCCGACATCAGAGTATTACTTCCACAAGGGGTACTTTTTTATTTCTTTAGATGGAATAACTTCTCCACGTTAAATTACTCACGACAGATAGCTTACGGCACGAGATTTTGAGCGTTAAAGCTCAGGGTGCTAAGAGTCACAGCAAAGTTTCCATTGCTGCTCCAATCACCCAATGATCTGTATCTTGCCTCAGCTCTATTAGCGCCTCTTTGGCTTCTGGCTGATCAAAATGCTTCAGGGCATAGGCAACTCGAACTCGAATGTATTCGGCTCCAGAGTTTTTTAAGGCTATAAGTTGCGACAGAGCGGTATTTTCCTGGCGAGTGTTCACTAAAGCTCCGATCGCGTCAACCGAGGCTTCCTGAACAGCAGCATCATGTCCAGTCAAACCTACGCTGCAAACCTCCAAAACTTCTTCAGGGCACTCTAGCTCTACGAGAGCGGCAAGAATACTGCGCTGGCTTCCGCCCGCACATTGGGCGTATTGTCTAACTTCATAATTTGCAGCAGAGTGCGAAAGAATCTGAGGTTTTTTGCCGCCCCAATTCTCTAGCCACAAATGTCCGCACCAAAAATTCTGGATCTTGCATATGCTGAGTCAAACTGGGCACGGCAACTTCTGGCGCATAATCTTTGAAGGCAGCGATCGCCTTCAGCCGATATTGAAAATCTGAGTTTTGCAGATTGGTTTCAATCTGATTGAGATCTATGCCAGCAACCCATAAATATTTCTTTCACTCTAGATCTGAAGATCCTACTCTGTATACATCGCTTCAAAATACATTGCTTCAGAAAGTAGCTTCAGAGTCACCTTAGAAAAGCAAGGTCATTTGTGAGTCTGCTCTTACGGTACGGACAAGGACGGCTATCTCTATCCTTTGATGGCGTAAAAAGTGGATTTAGCTTCGTTACGATAAGGTCATGCACAGGAGGTCAACGGTATGAATGGCAGCCTACGGGTCGGAAGTTTATTTGGTATTCCTTTTTATGTGAACTTATCCTGGTTCCTAATTTTGAGTCTGGTGACTTGGGATTATGGCAATCAGCTTGGGCTTACATTCCCCGCCTTGGGGTCATCTGCATGGCTTTTGGGGCTAGTTGCAGCTCTGCTCCTCTTTGCCTCAGTCTTGGCTCATGAGCTAGGGCACAGCTTTGTCGCAATTCGGCAAGGCATTCCGGTCAATTCCATTACGCTGTTTCTATTTGGCGGTTTGGCAAGTCTGGGAGAAGAGTCGAAAACGCCAGCAGGAGCTTTTTGGGTGGCGATCGCGGGTCCCCTAGTCAGCCTGTTGATCTGGGGCAGTCTCACGGCGGCTGGCACCTTTTCTGGAATCACGGGAGCAGGAGCGGCAGTCCTTAACCTTGTCGCTTCCATCAACCTGGCATTAGCGCTGTTCAATCTGCTTCCTGGTCTGCCTTTGGATGGCGGCAATGTGCTGAAAGCGATCGTCTGGAAAATTACGGGCAAGCCCTATAAAGGCATTGCTTTTGCCAGCAAAACGGGGCAGTTTTTAGGCTGGGCTGGTATTGGTATGGGCGTGCTGTATATGCTAGGCATTAGCAGCATAGGCAGCATTTGGACGCTGTTGGTAGGCTGGTTCCTCTTGCAAAATGCGGGTCGCTATGCACAAGCCGCCAGCATCCAAGAGCAAATGAGTGGGCTAACGGCGGCGGACGCGATTATTCCCAACAGCCCCATTATTTCTGAAGAGCTGTTGCTTCGAGAGTTTGCCAACAATTACATCATTGGCAGTACGGCAGACTGGCGGAAGTATTTAGTCACAAATCCCCAGGGACAGCTTGTGGGCGAGATTCCGGTAGATGCCCTGAATGGCATTCCTACCAACGAATGGTGGAGTGTCAAAGTCAGCGAGTTGATGCGCCCTGCGCCTCAGATTGAAACGGTTAATTCAGATCGACCGCTCCTGGAGGTTGTGACTCTCCTAGAAGAAAAGCAGCTTGCGGCTCTAGCGGTTTTGAAAGAAGGAGCGCTGCTGGGCATGATTGAGAAAAGCTCGATTCTCCAGCTTTTGCAAAAGCGATCGGCAGCTAAGCTAGCTAACGTCTAGCCCTGTCAAAAAGTCGCCTTAAAACTATTAGCGCTGTCCCAAAGGATAGCGCTTTTGCCTATTTTAAAGAGTACGCCTAATCTAGTGGCGTGTGGCGAGAGAAAACATAAATCCGCTGGGTTGCAAGCTGATTACAGGCATCGGAAGGCTTGGGGCTGTCGGGCGTTTGATCGAGCCTAAAAATTTGGCGATCGAGCTGTACCTGCAAATTTGCCAGCGGGTCACCTCCTGCTGAAATCAAAAACTCTAGCTGTTCTACTGACTTCCATTCCGCTAGTGCATCAAGAATTTGAGCGATCGCCTTCACGTAAGGATGCTCCGGATCTTTATACCAGGTTGTGGTTGCGACTCCGAGCTGGTCAAAGCCTAGATGAAAAATCAGCGAGGCTTTGCTAAAGAGTGCTGTCGCCAGCGGTCGGGCATCTTCTTGCAAGAGCAGATCAAAATCTTTTGCCAAATGCCGAATTTTTTCCAGGCGCTCATAGCGTTCAGCAACGGATTCGCTGCTGGCAGTACTGGCAGACGAGGCGGATAACGGTTCACCCTGCTCTAAATCGGCTTCTGGGTGCCATGCGATCGCCACTGTCACTAAATAAGTACGCAGCAGTAAATGCCCCAGCTTTTCGGCTTTGGTCGCCAGGTAATCTACGTTGTAGGAGGTGGCTTCGATCAGCAAGGGGACGCGATCGACCATTTCCAAGTCATAACCCTTGAGTCCGGCAATCTTGCGGGGATTGTTGGTGATCAGGCAAAACTTATGAACGCCCAAGTCATTTAGGATTTGTGCGCCCATGCCATAATTGCGCTGGTCAGCCGGAAAGCCCAGCCGCTCGTTTGCCTCGACGGTATCTAATCCCATATCTTGTAGCGAGTAAGCCTTCAGCTTGTTGATTAGCCCAATGCCGCGTCCCTCTTGCCGCAGATAGACGACCACGCCCTGTCCGGCATTCTCGATCATTTTGAGCGCCGCCTGAAGCTGCATTCGGCAGTCGCAGCGCAGCGAACCTAATGCGTCTCCCGTCAGGCATTCAGAATGGACTCGCACCATAATCGGCTGATCTTTGAAGCGATCGGGATTGCCTTTGACGATCGCCAAATGTTCTGAGTGATCAAGCAAATTGCGGTAGGCATACACCTGAAACTGACCAAATTCGCTGGGGAGCTGGGCGATCGCTTCTCTCTGGACAAACCGCTCATGCTGAAGCCGATAGCTGATCAGGTCGGCAATGCTAATCAGCTTTAACTGGTGCCGTTTGGAATATTCAATTAGCTCTGGCAGACGCGCCATCGAGCCGTCGGGGTTTTGAATCTCGCAGATCACGCCTGCCGGATACAACCCTGCCATCCGCGCCAAATCCACTCCCGCTTCCGTATGTCCTGCCCGCTTCAAAACGCCGCCCTGCTTAGCGCGTAACGGAAAAATATGTCCGGGACGACGTAAATCATTGGGCTTGCTGTTGGAATTGATGGAAATCTGGATTGTCCGGGCGCGATCGTCAGCCGAGATGCCCGTCCCTACACCGAGGTGATAGGCTCCGTCAATGCTGACCGTAAACGCCGTCTGCTCGTTGCTGTCTTCAAAGTTGTTGCTGTTCACCATTAGCGGCAGATCCAGCTCATCCAGGCGATCGCCCGTCATCGCCAGACAAATTAGCCCCCGTGCCTCGACTGCCATAAAGTTGATCATGTCAGGAGTGGCAAACTGAGCCGCACAGATGACATCGCCTTCATTCTCGCGGTTCTCATCATCCACAACCACGATCGATCGTCCAGCCTTTAGATCGGCTAACGCCGCGTCAATGGAATCAAATTGAAACGGTGAAGACAAAATTGCTGAGGTTAATTGAGAAGATATCGTATCATC
>CASBQM010000884.1 GCA_949127645.1 Synechococcales cyanobacterium PMM_0036 | reverse complement strand
CATTCGCATCGCTATCGACCACGCCCAGGCGCGTTCACGGGGAAAATGTATTCAATTTTGCCCCGATTAAAGACCGCTAGGCGATCGCTCAGGGTCAATGCCTCTTCTTGATCGTGAGTAACAAAGATAAAGGTAATCCCCACCCGCTTTTGAATCGCTTTGAGTTCCATCTGCATTTGCTGCCTCAGCTTTAGGTCTAAAGCACCCAAAGGCTCATCTAGCAATAGAACCTGTGGTTCGTTGATCAGGGCACGAGCCAGAGCCACCCGTTGGCGTTGCCCTCCTGAGAGTTGGGAGGGTTTTCGCTGCATCATCCCGCCTAACTGCACCAGTTCTAGCATCTCCTCGACTCGCTTCTGGCGCTCTTGCTTAGGCGTTTTCTTGAGCATTAAACTGTAGCCCACATTCTCGCCAACGGTCATGTGAGGAAACAGAGCATAGTCTTGAAAAACGGTATTGACATTTCGTTCATAGGGGGGAAGGCTAGCGGCTTCCTGCCCCGAAAGGCAGATGCTGCCGGAATTGGGCTGATCAAAACCCGCAATCAACCTTAGACAGGTCGTTTTGCCCGAACCTGATGGCCCCAATAGCGAAAAAAACTCTCCCTGATCAACCGTAAAGCTGAGATCATCTACGGCTCTCATCGCTTCAAACTGACGAGTGACCTGGACAAACTCAACGGCTGGAAACTTCTCAGTCATAAAGTATAGTAACCGCCAAGGCGGTTAGGACGGGGACATTTATGGTGGGGCGCGAAGCGCCCCACCATAAATGTCCTAAGCAAACTGGCGACAGCTATATCCATGACTTACTTACTGCAAAGCTTACTACCAAGCTTATTTACTGCCAATAATAGCGATGTAGCTGGAAACCCACTTAGAGTAAGGAATGCATTTTTTTTCTCCGCCGCATGCTGCAACAGGAGTGCGCCAGAAGCTAATTTTCTCAAAATTCTCGGAGCCATTGGTTTCGCACCCTTCAGCGCCAAGCAGTCTGTTTCCTTTACAGGCAGCAGGCACGACGGGAACAGATCCAAACCAGGCGGCAACGTCGCCTTGAAGTTTGGGCGAGAGCGAATGCTCTAGCCATTGGTAGGCGCAATTGGGGTGCGGTGCTTGGGTATGCACCATGGTAGTGTCTGCCCAGCCTGTTGCCCCTTCAAGGGGAATGGTACTCTCAATCGGCGATTCCTTGCTCTTGAGCAAGTTTACTTGAAAGGGCCAGGCGCTAGAAGCCACAACTCCTTCACTGACAAAATCATCGACTTGCACATTGGCATCGTGCCAGTACCGACCGATCAGCTGACGCTGTCCTTTAAGGAGGGCGATCGCGGCATCAAATTGCACCTGATTCAGCTCGTAGGGATCGGTAATACCCAGTTCCGGCTGGTGCTTCTTGAGGTACAAGGCTGCATCGGCAATATAAATAGCCCCATCGTAAGCTTGTACCCGACCCTTATTGGATTTGCCATCCGGAAGCTGCTGTTCTCTAAAAACCACATCCCAACTTGTGGGTGGCTTGGCGAAGGTTTGAGTGTTGTACATCAGCACGTTTGAACCCCACTGGTAGGGCACGCCATAATGCTTACCCTCTAACGTATGCCAAGGGGCATCCTGCAATCGAGAATCAACAGTTTTCCAGCTAGGAACTAGATCTGTGTTAATTTCCTGGACTTTGCCACCTGCAATTAGACGTTGAGTGGCATCTCCGCTAGCCGTCACCAGATCATAGCCGCCTTGATTCATCAGCGTCACCATCTCGTCAGAGGTTGCCGCCGTTTTCACATTGACCTTGCAACCCGTGCCATTCTCAAAGCCTGTCACCCAGTCATAGCTTTTGTCGGTTTCGCCGCGCTCTATGTAGCCTGGCCAAGCTAGGATTGAGAGTCTTCCTTCGCCTATGCCAAGGCTCTGAAGCGGTTCACTAGCCTTCAACGAGAGAGCCAGCGACGGCTCGCAAACTGCATTAACTAGCAGAAGGAAAGTCAGAAGCAGAGAGAGAAATTTTTTCATAAAATTCTTCTAGGCGGCAACGAAGCGAGTACCGATAACTTTCTTTGATGTTCAGTCTTTAATGTTCAGTCTTTAATGCTCGGTAGCATCACGAGCCATTGCTAAGATTTCTCTGATTTTTCTATCATCTTTGTTGAGCGTAATACTGGTCTGACAAGACACTCTTTAGAATTGGTGGGACAAAAACCTTGCTTCTCTGTTCATTTTGCTTCCCTATACAATTGCAAGACTCCGATAGTTTGTCAACACTGACATTGTCCATTACAGGGCAAACGCATCTTATCCGTCGTTAATCACAACTCATTTAAACTCAGAGTCCGTTTGAGCCAGGATACTGGGTAGTGCCACTACCCTCAGCAGTTCTGCCCGCTGATGTGTAGCCGTAATGATTGAAAGCTTCACAGTTCGTTATCTCCCTTTCCCCAGCAGGTGACCCAACCTAAATGCCTCACGCAAGGGTTTGAAGATTAGGCTTTGGCTGCCCTGCGACCTCTAGTAAGTAGTTAGACAAAATTAATTACATATTCTCCTCCAAATCCCCTGAGTATTCTCTCCACAGAGTCCACTAAGCTTTGCCAGTTGCGATAAGCACTGACCTCCAGCCATTCGTACTTG
>CASBQM010000883.1 GCA_949127645.1 Synechococcales cyanobacterium PMM_0036 | reverse complement strand
TGTTTACTGTATCCGAGGAGTGATTCAATATATGCTCTCATAAAATACATTTTACCCGAATCTGAAATTGGTCGACCACCCAATTCGATGGTCACACTCTCAAACAAGCTATGTAAAATATTATTTATGGGTGCAAAATTATGGCGTGTTGCGTCATAAAGAGCGTTGTTAGGTCCAGTCACGACTAAATCACACGGAAATCGAATATCCGCTAAACTAACAAATTCTGCGTGAGCAGCAGGAACAATAAACAAAAATTCATTACTAGTGTCATTAACTGACTGGGCTGGTCGTATTTCGGCATCGTGAGTACTTTTCCGTTCTGTCGGCGTGGCGGGCAAATAAAATAAATTGTTTTCCAGTAACATTGTCTTTTCAGAAGACGGATCAATGAGTTTTGTTTCCATTTTTTTAAAAATTATCAAATGACAAACTTTTCAGTTCTTTCGGCCGTGTAATTTTCTTTTTCGCTTTCACTGCCTTAATACGTTTTCTTTTCTTACGTCCACTTCCATCCTGAACATTCTTCAATTTCTGAGAAACTTTATTGACAGCCGAATCGATTGCAGTGTCAACCACTCTACTAGCGACACCCTTAATATGTGGATGTGCTTGTTGTAGTAGTTCAGACACGTGTGGGGACACTGTCCTGAAAAGACCTTTCGCAAAAGTAACTAATCTGCCCCAAAAAGAGCCACCGACCATGGGTGAGCCTCTGTACCTTGGCATGCCGTAACCATTTTGTTCGGCGAAAATATTAGCGTATATCGCTTCATCGTCAATAAATGGAATTGCCATTTTTATTTACTTTCTAGGTCGCACGTGTAATTTTATAATTGTTATTCCCGAATCGAAACGTAATTCTTCTCCTGAATCGTCTGTAACTAGCACCTCGACCCTGCTAAATCGTGTTCCGTCAACAGGAACGTAATGTATGTTATCGAAACTTAAAGCAGTTTTTTCATTAGACTTTAAAGCAATTACGCGTAAACAAGGTACAGTAGTGTCACCCACAATAGAGTGTTCACACAAATCACAGTAAATGTAAGCGAAACCTCTTTCAACATGTTTTGCGCGATGAATACCTGGCCAGTAATATCCATCATTAAATCCCAAAAAATGAGCCAGTGGACCGGTGTGGAATTTAATTAAACAGCCGGCACCAACATGTAGACTAACTTTTCCATCGTCCAATTCGAAATGAAAATAAGGGTAATCCGGTGCATTGGCGTCCCTCGGACCAGCGTAACTTGCGATATCTTCTAAACTTTTTGTATGCTCCTTTTTAATAATTATTGATTTTAAATTTTCAAGTTTATCGACTGAACCGTATATCATTTCGGAATCAACGTCGTTAATTACTGGTACAGGCAAAAATATTTCTGCGATGCCGGCTTCATAGTTTGGTGGAAGGACCAGTTCCCTCTCCAAAACAGTGGTGTACTTACCACGAGTATTATTCGGGCACTCTCTGACCGAGGCCGTGCAAGGCAGTGTCATATAAAAACTCATTTTAAATTTTCTTTGGGTTCCCACGTGTCATGAGCCGAACTGTATCCAGACCAATGTACCAAATACTCTTCTTTACCATTGCGTTTACGCGTTCGTAATATTTTATCAATTCTGTAGCCTTTTGTACTTTCTACTTCAACTTTGGATAATTCTTGTTCATAAAATAATCCTGTGACTTTCTCGTCGGATCGGTCCTTAATGCGATACAAGTTTAAAGACGCGCTCTTTACAGTATCATAAATAATAAAAATTTCGTCACTAAATTTGGGTTCGTAACCATGTTCGAAAACACCTTTCCGCATGGAAATTCGAACATAATCACCATTATAATACTTTTGAGGATTACTGTCATCAGAAGTCAAGAGCATTTTGCCTCGAATTTCTTTACATTCTTTTTCCCCGACTAATGAAGGCGCGAAACCGGTGCTGGAATGCACGTCATTGTTATAACCGTCTACGACTGACTGTAGTACGTCAATGTAGCGGTATCCATTGTTCTCCGTCATATACACCCATAAACGTTCCTTTATTGTCCGTATAGCTCGCTCTGCACCTGCGCACTTGATGTCGTCATTACGGGTAAAATATAGTACAATCCCCAGCTCTTTCATAAACGTTTTAACCAATGTGTTTTTCATTTCAGTACCATTATCGAAATTAAATTTCAAGGGTATACCGTATTTTTTAAATATTATAGTTACTGCTCTAATCATTTCTACAGGTTTTTTAGAAAAAACAGGTATAACAAAAAGCATTTTAGTAAACATGTCTATACAAAAAAATAAAAATCCATAATTATCGTTGAATTTTGCAAACTTTTGCATGTCCGCCAAATCACCTTGGTATAAGTCATTCATATCTACGGCCACAATTTTACGTCTTTGATATTTTTGGCGGCGTGGTTTCAGACGGGTGTAGGCATACTGGGTCTGCAGAAATTTGTGGACTTGTGCTCTCGTCAGTTTGGGTAGAAGCTTCTTTGCGGCATTGTAAAACCTTGTCTCCCCGCCCAAGCTGCCCTGGTGGGCAGGGTCCTGATAAATCTCCTTTAAAGTTATCATCGTCATAGGAATTACAACATGTGCTTACACAATTAACTCTACATTGACGGCAGAAACGAACAAATTTCGGTATGGCGTTTAACCAGGCCATTTACCACAACTTGAGTTTACCGGTTCCAATTTGTTTTGGCTTACGTAGAGAGTAACCCTTAATGTTTTCCAAGGTCGACTCCTCACCATTTCTAGAGATTAATATTTGTTTTTTTTTCTTACGTTTCTCTTGCACTGGTACCATATGGGAGACCTCTTCAACTGCTACAGGATGAGTTCTACAGATGACTCGAGTTCCTTAATGGGATGGTTTGTGTACTGGTACTGAATTAATGCATTTTTCAACGCTTCAGACCGACTTTCATCATTCTTAAATGGTTTTTTCATTAACTCAGCGACCGATTGATCGAAATCAGGAACTTGTTTTTGACAACGCTTAAACTCGGACTCTGGAACAAGGACGTATGTAGCGGCCATTATCGACTAATTAAGCTCATGACAATGGATGCTATCACTGGCAAAACAGCTCCGAGAAAACCGCCTTTTTGTATGAGTAATTTACGTTTCAAAGCTTTGGGTTTGTTGCGATCTGCCAGTACCTTAATACTGTTACCGTGAGTTTTTGCTAACGCGTTCAGTTCTTTGGATTTGAATTTTGAATTTTTTACAAGGTTATAGCAAGCCTCTTCAAGAGTGCGCATTTGTTTCGCTGTTGCCAATGTAAAGAAACCTCGTCGTTGTCTAGGGCTCATCAACTGCAAAGCTTCTAATAGACTTAAAAATTCTTCTGGACTCATTTTGGCAAAAATACTTTGCGATAACCGAATAAATTTGTTTGTAATTGAAGCAATGCGGGTGTTCTTGGATGTAAGTCGATGAAGAGATAAGAAAAAGGTTCCTTAATACATATTTCATAGCTAGGAACAAGATGTTTTAGACCTAGTTGACGACCTAGTAACTGGATCTGACCCACGTCCCGATTACTTTTAAACAGAATAATGTACTGACAATTCAACACGATATCACGCATAGCTTTTCCTTGTCTAAAAAGATTCTGCACAACGAAAAAAACGCTAACGTTACTATGATGTATGTACTTAGAAAACAAGCGTGAAGCCTTTGAGTGACTGGACATCTCTTCCATTTTGTCATCAATAATGAGACAGTTTCGAATTTTTGTGTCGAAAAAATCGTCATCTAGTACTTTATCCAGACTCGAAACGAATTCGATGCTAGATTCACTGTCAAAGAGTTCTTGCCATATACCGTAAACGTATACAATGCGTTGCGGAACGTGGTCGAAAATTAAGCTCGGGTCAGACAAGATATTAAAAAGAAGGCTACTTTTACCGCT
>CASBQM010000882.1 GCA_949127645.1 Synechococcales cyanobacterium PMM_0036 | reverse complement strand
TCAAAATTGTAGCTGAGCCAGATTTTAGGCGGCTGGAATTCTCATTAGTCAGAGTTTCAAGCGATCTAGCTTTCAGGTGGAGATGTGTTGGGGGTAGTGGTTCATTGTTCAAGCTGATGACTGTGTTTAAGCTGATGAAAGGTCGCGTTCTTTCTCTGGCAGGGTGGTTTGAGGGGCGATCGTCTGTATTAGAGTTCAGGCTTAGCTGTTTTTCCAGAACAGTAAGCCGATTTCTGCTGCTGCTTTTGCTCTCGTTTGCGGGGGCATGGCTAGTAGGAGGCTTGCATCCGGCGATCGCCCAGATCCCGCGTCAGGAGATTCGCGGCGTTTGGATGACCAGCAACGATACCGTCATTTTGCGCGATCGGCTCAAGGTGCAGAATGCGGTAAGCCAGCTCAAGCGGCTTAATTTCAACACGATCTATCCGGTCGTCTGGAACTCTGGCTATGCGCTGTATCCCAGCGCCACTGCCCAACGAGCAGAAATTCAGCCCTTTGTCTTTAAAGGTTTGGAAGGGCAAGACATCCTCGCTGACCTAATTGCTCAAGGGCATCGTCAGGGCTTGCTGGTGATTCCCTGGTTTGAGTTTGGGTTTATGGCTCCTCCCACGTCAGAACTGGTGCTGAATCATCCCGGTTGGCTAACGCAGCAGCGGGATGGCAACCAGACTTCTGTTAGCGCTGCTGGAGAGGTGATGTGGCTCAATCCGTTTCATCCAGAAGTACAGCAGTTCATCACCAGTCTGGTGCTAGAAGTTGTCACGCAGTACAGTGCAGACGGCATTCAGTTTGATGATCACATGAGCTTGCCTAATGAGTTTGGCTACGACGACTACACGATCGCCCTCTATAAAAAAGAGACAAAAAAAGATCCCCCAGCCAATTCTGCTGACCCGGCATGGGTGCGCTGGCGGGCCGACAAAATCACGGCATTTATGACCAAGCTGAATCAGGCGGTGAAAGCCCAAAAGCCCAGCGCGATTTTCTCTATCTCGCCCAACTACTACGACTTTGCCTATCGGCTGCACCTGCAAGATTGGCTTGCCTGGATACGTCAAAATATTGTGGATGAGCTAGTAATTCAGGTTTATCGCCCCAATTTGCAGAGTTTTCTAGAGCAGATCGCGCTACCCGAAGTGCTGGAAGCCCAGAAGAAAATTCCGACAGGGATTGGCATTCTGACCGGGCTGAGGAATAGCCCCGTGCCCATGCGGCAAATTCAGTCTCAGGTACGGGCAGCTCAACAGCAAAACTTAGGCGTTTCTTTCTTCTATTACGAAAGCCTTTGGGACTATGCGCCAGAAGCGGTGAGCGATCGTCAAGCTGGCTTTCAAGCTCTGTTTCCTTATCCAGCTCTTCGCACTGCGCTTCAGTAGACCTCTTGCAGATTAAAGTTTTGGGATTAGGTTTAGCGGGAGCTGCGCCCACTAAACCTAATTTGCAAGAGGTCTAATAGCGATCAGCAGCGATCGTGCTTCAGATTTGGCGGTTATTTTGGCAACTTGTCTTCTGGCAACCTGTCTTCTGGCAACTTGTCTTCTGGCAACCTAGGCAACCTTATTGGGGGTGCTTCTCGTCTCACCTCTTCTAACTGACTGACGGCAAATATGAGATTGAAGGGTTGCCCCATTTCCCGCTTAATAAAATCTTCCAGCAAGCTCACTTGTCTAGGTGTAATAGATTCTTGGGCACGAACAGTCAGATTTATTTCTGGGGGGTTCGCCAGCCAGTTGGTTTTAATTTGAACGAGATCAACCCGCTGAAATGTAATTGTGCGATTCAACAAGGCTCGTTTGAGGCTTGTTTCTAGCTGCGCTTGCCTCACCAGCTCAATAAAGCTCAAACCTAGGGGAATCACCAGCACTACGGTCAGAAAAGCTCCCCAAAGCAGAGCTGTTTTAGCTCTGGGAGAGGCTGCATATCCCACGATGAAAAAGATAATCATGCAAGATAGGGTGATGCCTAATAGATTTGTGAGATAAAGCAATGTCGCTCCCCAGCTCAGTAGCCAATCACCATGAGACAAGCCTAGTCCCACAACACAAATGGGAGGCATGAGCGCCACTGCAATTGCAGTTCCTGCTAGACTGCCCGATATTTTAGGCTGGACTTTGGCGTAGCCACTGATGCTTCCTGCGGCTACCGCAATGCCCAAATCGAGCAAATTGGGTTTAGAGCGAGCCAGAATTTCACTTCCAAACGCCGGAATACCCGTCAGATGACCGAGGCTCCAAGATATACCGATCGCTAAAGCTGTTCCGACTGCGATTGAAATCAAGGCTTTACGAAAAAGTGTCACCTCACCTTCCATCGCGGCGAAGGCTAAGCCCCGAATGGGCTGCATCAAGGGTGCAATAATCATGGCACCAATAATGACCGCCACACTGTTAGCAAGCAGACCTAGGGTGGCAATGGTGCAAGAACTTATGATCAGCGCTAGATAGGCTACATCAAGATGAGATTCTAACAGTAGCTCAGCTTGAACGACCTCTATATGGAGAGGCTGAATCTGATGTTGAACGAAGTTATGAAACCGTTGCTGTACTCGAATCGATCGCTGCCCTATCCTACTCATTCAATCCAAGCCTTAATCATTATTTGTCAACAATTTTGTACGGATACACACGCTAATGTGCCTAGCCTTGAAGATTACTAGACATTAGAGTAATGCGTTAGAGGAACTCAGAATTCTGAGGCTGCGTCGATCTTGATATCACTAGGCTAACCTTACGATCGCATACGGCGCTAATTTGTCATGCCAGATTTCCGCGACAATACTCCCAGCAATGCCCGATCGCTCGTCTTGGGGCAAACTCTCAAAGATTCTCTGGGCGGACGCGATCGCCATGACTATTACCGCTTTAAGCTGAGGAATCGCAGCAGTTTTAATGCCTCTCTCGGCAGTTTGCAGGCTAATGTAGAATTGTTGCAAGACCGCGATCGCAACGGCAAATTTAGCCCCAGCGAACGGGTGGCAGCTTCCACACCCAAAGGCAAGCGCGTCAAGGCGATCGCCCTATCCCTCGATCCAGGCACTTATCAACTTCACGTTTTCTCTAGCGATCGTGCTAGCCAAACCTATAGCCTTAGAGCTTCCGCAGAATCTCTAGGGCAGTTTCAAGCGAAATACTATGGCAATACTGCGCTTTCGGGCAAGCCCACGTTGACTGAATATTTGGGGAATGGCGATCTTCAGTTCTCTGGCGATCAGTCAGGTCAATCTGATGCAGAGGGCTTTTCGGTAC
>CASBQM010000881.1 GCA_949127645.1 Synechococcales cyanobacterium PMM_0036 | reverse complement strand
GCTAGCGATTTCGCTCTCAGTGACAGCATTAACAGCCTGTGGTGGCGGTTGGCGCACCACCACAGGCTGTTAATGCTGTCACTGAGAGCGAAATCGCTAGCAGTGTAGAATTCCATTTACGCATATTCTCGTATCTCACTCCTTACAACTGGAAAAGCAAACTTGATGATCTAATGAGCTATAGAGCATCTACAGAAATTGGCTATCTATAGAACCGGGTCAGCAGCCGACTGTAGAATTTCTCTACAATTCAAGTGCTGACCTAGCTGATATCCTACTGCTTCACTAGCCAATAGCGATAACTTGCGTTGGAAAATGCAACCTATGGCGGTTGCTCGATCGCATCTCAAGAGTTAAAGGTACTTCGCTGGATAGTCTTTAAGCATTCCTTGCTATGGAGACTCATTTTGTATCGAACTTCACATCTCCTCTAAAATCCCGTAGAAATTTAGAATCCTGTAGAAACTTATGCCTAATTCCGATCGCCTTAAACCCGATCGCCTCAAAGAAGAGAATCTTAAACGCCTCCAGATGTTTATCTATCTGGTGCCGATCGTGGGCTTTTTCCCGGCACTCTGGACGCTCTATCGAGGTAGGGGCGATCGAGAGCTTCTCAATGCCAGTCGTCTAACCGTGACCCTAGCCGGAGGCTGGCTGCTGGGCTATCTGCTGCTAGGAGCCGGAGCCACAGCCTTTGAGGGTGCTAGCCTCCAGCTTCTGATTTTGGCAAGTCTGCTGACTTCTGGCTACTTTGTAATCAATATTGTGCTAATCGTAAGGCTCTGGCAACATAAGGCTTTGCGGTTGCCGGGATTAAGTCAATGGGGCGATCGTCTTCCTTAAATGTAGAGAAATCTAGAAGTAGGGAAATCTTGGGAAGTTTAAGTTTATGAGTTTCAAGTTCTAATTTCGCAATTCCAGACTAAACTTGAGTCTCGTTTGCTCCTATGCTCTCCCTACCCCTAGCGTGCGAGGAAGTCCGTGACCCTTAACGTCTTCAATTCTTCTCCTTCTCCCATACAGCCGCCAGAACAGACAAGGCACCGCCGCTGGCTGTGGCTGACGCTAGGGATAGCAGGAATTGCCGCAATATCGGCAACGGCTGGAGCGCTACTAGCCGTGTCTATGTCTAGCAAGCCTTTGGCGCAGCGGCATCTGACATCAGAAGAAGCCAAAATCTTTGATCAAGGCGAAATTTCTAGCGGCGATCTGCACCTGCCCATATTGACTCGTCCAGTCAATATTTTGGTGCTGGGAACGAAGGTACTCTCTTCAGATGTGGCAAACCCGCCCAATGACTCCCAAAACCTCAGCTACGATCCCACTCTTAATTCTCTAGAAGGACTGTCGGATACCATGCTGCTACTGCGGTTTGATCCCGCCAATCAAAAGCTAGTAGCCCTGTCTATCCCAAGGGATACGCGCACTCTGGTTGCAGGAAGGCTGACTAAAATTAACGAAGCTAATGCGATCGGCGGGCCAGCCTCAGCCGCCAAAGCAGTCAGCGATCTGCTGGGAGGAATTGGCATCGATCGCTATGTTCGCATCAACGTTTTAGGCGTAGGGAAACTGGTGGATGCTTTGGGGGGCGTAACGGCTTATGTGCCCCAAGATATGCGGTATCAGGACGAAACTCAGCATTTATACATCAATCTGAAGAAAGGCGAACAGCATCTCAACGGCAATCAGGCGCTTCAGCTCTTGCGGTTTCGTTACGATCAGTACGGCGACATTGGCAGAATTCAACGGCAGCAAATGTTGATGCGATCGCTGATGGAACAGACGCTAAAACCCGCAACGGTTGTTAAGCTGCCCCAAATCCTTGCTGTTATTCAGTCCCATATTGACACTAATCTCAGCGTTGAGGAGCTGATTGCTCTAACGGGGTTTGCTGCCAAAACCGATCGCGCCAAAGTTCAGATGCTTATGGTGCCGGGAGACTTCAGCTCTGACGGTCAGTCTGAAACTAGCTACTGGTTGCCCAACTCAGGCAAAATTACTGCTCTAGCCAGCCGTTATTTTGGCACTCCTAGACCGGATTATGTCAACGCCAGTTCGTCGGTCACAACATCCGTTAAAGTTGCCCTTCAAAACAGCACCGGGCAGCCTGAAATAGCGCAAGCCACACTGAAATCTTTAGAAAACGGCGGTTACATCAATGCGTTTATGGACGATGCCTGGAATCAGCCGTTAGTCAAAACCCGAATTATTGTGCAACAGGGCAACATAGAAGCAGCCGAAGCCATTCATAAGGTTCTGGGCTTTGGGGAAGTGATGACGGAAAGCACAGGCAATTTAGAGTCAGATATCACGATTCGCCTAGGGCAAGATGCACTGCCTATTCTAAGTCCTAAAGCTGCCAACGCTGAAGCTGCACAACCCGCTGTACAACCTACTCCTACAACTTCATTACCCAGCGTTTCGCCCCTGCCAATGGATGTCAACTGAGATTTCGTAGCAACCGCCAAGGCGGTTAAAACGGGGGGTTAACTTTCTGGAGCATCTAATTGCGACTGGGGGAATTTGGCAGATTGATAGTAGAGGGAACTCCCGCGTCAGGCAATCCCCAGTAGATTACACGCTGTCGCAAAGTTCCTTCAGATTGCCAGCGATCGATCGCCCTGTTGATAGCTCGACGCAGGTCATCATACTGCACACCTCTAGGGAGCGCCACTGCCAATGGCTCAGCGCTAATCAGATTAGGCAGCATCGCATAACGCGGATCTTCCTGTGCCCAGCCTGTCAAAACGCTAGCATCTGCCGCAAATGCAGAAGCCTGACCTGAATCTAGTGAGTCTTTTGCCGCCTGATAAGACGCAACGCCCACCAGCGTCGCCTGGGGAAAAAGCGATCGCACGGTTGCTACAGCGTCTGAGCCACTTAGAACAGCAATCGTCTGATTCTGTAAATCTCTGAAGTTCTGGGTGCCACGGCGGGTCAAGAATGCCGTACCGTCCAAGTAGTAGGGCGTGCTGAAGCTGACAATGCGCGATCGAGATACGGTGGCAGTGAGTTGGGCGATCGTCACATCAACCCGTCCGTCTAGTACCGCAGATAGTCGCTCTGAGTTATTCAAAGGCAGCAACACCAGCGCCTCTGAGTCTCCCAGCAGCTCTTGGGCTAGGTAATGGGCTAAGTCAATTTCAAAACCTTCGATTTTGCCCTGTGCGTCTTGAAACGCCAAAGGTCGCAGGTTGTCTTTCACACCCACGACCAGATGACCTCGCTTGGACACTTCCTGAAGTTCCGCTGCTCCGGCAGTTTGAACAGGCAACCCAGTGCCGCCAACCAAAAGCAATCCTGTTAAAAGCTTCAGAAATATCTTATGCAGCAAGCCTAAGAGCCTCCGAGTCACTAGAGGCGTTTATCAACTGAAAGAGGCGCATTCACCCCTCTCAATCAATAGACTGCCAATAAACTGCAAGAATTATGATCTGCTCAGCTATCAACTAGGCTTTGCTACGGTCTCAATCACCTTCTGAAAACCAGACGGATCGAGAACTGCCATCTGAGCCAGCATCTTGCGGTTGATTTGGATGTCTGCTCTCTTCAGACCGCCCATTAACTTGCTGTAGCTAATGCCGTGCTGACGAGCCGCAGCATTAATCCGGGTAATCCACAGGCGACGAAAATCGCGCTTGCGCTTGCGGCGATCGCGGTAGGAGTTGCGCAGGGCTTTCATTACCTGCTGGTTAGCCGTGCGGAAGAGCTTGGAGTGAGAACCCCGGAAGCCCTTGGCGAGCTTGAGAATTTTTTTGCGGCGTTTTCGAGCAACATTGCCGCGCTTTACACGTGTCATAGTGAGACTTCCTTATGGCGTATATGCCGTATGGGTGATGTGAATGGCGCTTGTCGTGTTCTTCAGGTATCAGGTGGCGGACAAAACCCGATCCCTTGAATGATGTTTCTATTGGGCTAAACCAGAAAAAGATTTCTGAAAATCCTACTCTGGAGAGCCTAGGGTTAGAGGTAAGGCATCATGAGCTGTACGTTTTCAGCGTCGCGCTCATTTACCACAGCCATTCCAGATAGAGTGCGCTTGCGCTTCGCAGTTTTATGCTGCAACAGGTGATTCTTGAACGCCTTGCGACGCATCAGCTTACCTGTACCACTTTTCCGAAACCGCTTAGCGGCTGCTTTGCGAGTCTTAAGCTTTGGCATGAGCTTGAGGTAGTTTCTATTTTTGATTTAGCACAGTCTAAAATCATAACTCCCAAAGAAGAGATAATGCAACGCTAGTTTAGAAAGTAATTAACTCCAAGTGTGATCCTACGAACATTACTCGTTAAAGACTGCTTAGCTTATGTCTAAACGTTGATCCCAAAGTAGTTTATTCCTATTTACACTTGAGTCCAGATCGTCTACAGTCCAAAGTCAGGGTATGGATTTGGCATTTTGAGTTAGACATTGGTATTCCCTGGAAACACAAATTTATGTCTTATGACTGGCTGACCCCTAGCCACTTTATTATTTTTGGGCTACTGCTAGGGTTTGCAATAGCCCACAGCGGTTTGGCAGCCTTGAGACCCTGGGGCGAACAGCGGATCGGCGCTCGGCTATACCGGATTCTCTTTGCAGCGGTGAGTTTACCGTTTGCCATCGTCCTAGTAGCTTATTTCATCGATCATCGCTATGACGGATTGCGATTCTGGAATGTCCAGGGTGTAAGAGGAGTTGAGCCTTTCGTCTGGATACTTTCAGCGATCTCATTTCTCTTCCTCTACCCCTCTACCTTCAATTTGCTAGAGGTGGCAGCTATTCAGAAGCCGCAGGTTCATATTTACGAAACGGGGATCATTCGGATTACGCGCCATCCTCAGATGGTGGGTCAAGTCATCTGGTGCGTTGCTCACCTGCTCTGGGTAGGCACAAGCTTTACGCTGGTAACTTCGATAGGGCTGATTTTGCATCACCTGTTTGCCGTCTGGCATGGCGATCGCCGTCTGTCTAGCCGATACGGAGAATCCTTTGATTCCTTGAGATCTCGGACTTCTGTAATTCCTTTTTTGGCAATCTTACAAGGTCGCCAAACGCTGAAGTGGCAAGAGTTTCTGCGTCCTGCGTATTTGGGAGTAACGGCATTTGTGCTGTTATTTTGGTGGGCACACCCACTATTCATTCATGCGGCTGGCAATGTAGCCTGGTAGCATGATCCCAAGCTTTTTGACCATCTATCAAAAGACCGTCTATCAAAAACTGAGTTCAAACCTAAACTTTAGTTCCAATTAATTCATTTAGAAATCAGTAAATCGACAAGAGGTATAAATGACGCGATCAGTAAGTCAAGCAACATTCAAGCAAGAAGTTTTAGAATCTTCTATTCCTGTTCTGGTAAATTTCTGGGCACCTTGGTGTGGATTGTGCCGCTTGCTTGACCCGATTTTACTGGAAACGCAAACTAAATGGAAAGGGCAACTCCAGTTCGTTAGCGTCAATGCCGATGAGAACTTAAAGCTAGTTAGCTCTTATAAATTGAATACGCTACCCATGGTTATGCTGTTTGATGAAGGCAAGGTCTTATGTCGGATGGAAAAGTTTTACAGCCGCGAAGACTTCCGCTCTACTTCGGCAGAGATTGAAGCGGTGCTAGAGAGAATTATTAAGCAATACAGCTTGTCCAGCTAAACGGCTTGTCCAGCTAAACGGCTTGTCTAGCTAAATCGCTCAAGGTGACTATGGCTGAATTTGGAGTTGAATCTGAGGTTGAATCTGGTCACACTTCTACTCACGTTCCTACGGTTCAGGTTCGTGCTGTAACGAATTTGGCGGACGCTGGGCGATTTTTGGACGTTCCTGCCGTGGTGTATGCGGGCGATCGCAACTGGGTGCCCCCTCTACGCAGCAGTATTGCTAAGCAGCTTGCGCCAGGAAGTCCGTTTTTTCAATACGGCAGATTACAACAGTTTATTGCGATCGCGCCTGACGGGGATTGGGCGATCGGGCGGATTGTGGCTGCCGTAAACGATCGCCTGGTTGAGCGGCAGGGACAGAATGTCGGCATCTTCGGCTACTTTGAGTGTATCAATGACTTTAATGTAGCTCAGGCGCTTTGGCAAGCCGCCTGTGAGTGGCTACGGCAACAGGGAATGACCTCAGTGCGCGGTCCGATCGATCTCTCAACCCACAACAATTGCCTCTTTTTAGTAGAGGGCTTCGACTCGCCGCCCATGGTGATGATGCCCTACAATCCGCCCTACTATCCGCAGTTTATTGAGCAGGACGGCTGGACGAAGGCAAAGGATGCCTATTCCTACGGTCTGCCTCTGGGGCCAGGATTGCCCAGCGAGTTTGAGAAAGGCTACCGGATTGCTTGCAAGTCAGGCGTGACGTTTCGCCCTATCTGCCTCAAGGGCGAAGCGTTTGAGCAGGATGTCACGAAGATGTATCACCTGTTCAACACGCTGTTTGCCAATAATTACAGCGCTACGCCTCGCACCCTAGAAGAATTCATGGATGAAGCGAAAGATCTGAAAACTCTGGTTGACCCCGATGTGTTTCCGATCGCCGAATATAAGGGCGAAATGGTGGGTTTTTTCATGAGCTTACCCGACTACAACATTCCGCTAAAGCAAGTTAACGGCAAGCTAGACTGGCTAGGCATTCTCAAGTTCCTCTGGTTTCGTCGTCAGATTGACCAGGGGCGAGTCGTGGTGATTTGTGCCCTACCAGAGTTTCGCCGCAAGATGGTGCCCTTGGCGCTGGTCTACCTAGGGATGCAGGGCTGTATTAAAAAAGGAAAACCCTACAGGCGATCGGAATTGGGGTATGTCTATGAAGACAATTTGCCCTCCCGCAAGGTGGTAGAGGCTTCGGGAGGCAAAATCTGCAAAACCTACCGGATTTACGAAAAGTCCTTGGTTTAGCGCTGTGTTTGGATCATGACATTAGTATTCCCATAGATCAAGCCAGTGGAATTCTTTAATCTATGAGCTAGCTGGCTGAGGCAGGATTGCCCAACCAAACAGGACTGCCCAACCAAAGTAAAGGTCAATTCTCCTAAGTTGACTGGCTTTTCCGCAGACGTTGAACTCTAGTACAATCATATTCTTATGTTAATATGACCGACTGATTCAATATTTGATGTAGAGAAGGATTGATTTTATGACAGAATCTTTAGCTTTGCGACTGCGCGACCAGGTTGCCCTAATCACTGGAGCCTCGCGGGGAATCGGTCGTGCCGTGGCGCTAGCCCTCGCCGCAGAAGGCGCTAAGATCGTCGTCAATTATGCCAACTCTAGCCAAGCCGCAGAGGCAGTTGTAGCCGAAATTGAGGCAATGGGTGAAAGGGCGATCGCCCTCCAGGCTGACGTATCCAAACCCGAGCAGGTAGATGTCCTGATCAACGCCGTCATGGAAAAGTGGGGTCGCGTGGATGTCTTGGTGAACAATGCCGGAATCGCACGGGATACCCTGCTGCTACGAATGAAGTTAGAAGACTGGCAGGCGGTAATTGACCTGAACTTGACAGGCGTATTTCTTTGCACCAAAGCCGTTAGCAAGGTGATGTTGAAGCAGCGATCGGGACGGAT
>CASBQM010000880.1 GCA_949127645.1 Synechococcales cyanobacterium PMM_0036 | reverse complement strand
TGCGCGTTTCGTTGGAGGACGCTTCCCACCAACCCTTCCGTGTATGCAATCCGCAAATCGAGGTCATTGAGGCGCTCAAGCTCGCTCATCTGAGGGTGTCCGGCCATATGGGCGAGCATGTTGGCACGAGGCATTGCCTTGTTGACATCCATCAACCACTCGAACAAATCCATGGGGTCTTCGAGTTTCTTCTTCGATTTCGTGAGCTTGCCGAAATACGCGTCGCGATGCTGGCGATAGTCGTGCAATTCAGCCTCGTTCATCGGGCGCATGATAATCGACGAGCGGCCCTGGTCATCCATGATGCCAAGGAACATTTCGGCCCGCTCCTCGACCACATCGGCAGACGTAACAGTCGCTGTCGTCCCTTGTTCACCCAGGTCCTCAAAGAAGTATGTCTCGCCCACGACGAGCCGTTGCCCACCGCTGAATTCCTGCGAGGGAAGCGCCCCGTCGAATGTGGACGGGAACTTCGTGTCGTTCGTGAACGCCTCCAAGATGTCGTAAGCATCTCGATGAACGAGTTTCCGACGATATGCTTCCGACAGAGCCATCATTCCGCCCTTCTCGAAATCGGGTATTCGTAGCCCATACGGAGCGACCGCCGAAAGCGGCGGCTGGTCCAGTTGGTAGTGATAGGCAGTGTTGCTGACAAAAACATAGGCGGACTTTCCCGCTTGCACGCCGCTGGCCTCGTAACCGTCGAGGCACTTCAGAACGGCAGGATGCCAGTCGGGCGAGGGCCCCTGGTCGAGGCCGATCCGCGTATTTATGTCGAGGAAGATCAGCCGCGCATCGGCCGCTGGCTTGTCGAGCGCGGCGCTCAGATGTCGAACAAGCGTCTTGGTCGCGTCGCCATCCGAGCTACCATCGGCCCCCGTCTTTCCGAGGACGCCAGAGATGGAGCGCATTTTCGCTTCAACCCAATACTTCTTCCCGCTCTTCGACACGGCGGAAAATTCGCAGTGCTGCGACTCTCCGTCAGTCTCATCCTCAAGCTCAAGCCTGAAACCCGCACGAATGAGGACGCGGGCGACGAGGATTTCGTAGTACGCGCCCTGGAAGTTGCCGGTGTTCCGCAGGCGCTTCAGAAGGCGCTCCTGCAACTCGACATTATGGGCAAGTAGGTAAAGGCCGTACGCCAAGCCCAGGTAACAGGCGACGATGCCAGTCACGACTGCGGTTGCGACTTCCCCTCGCACCTTGATGGTGGCCTGCTGGTACAGACAATGAGCGTGATACCACTGCAGGATCGGGTGCCGATCGGCGAAAGGCTTCGCAAGTTCCGCGTTGCCCCATGCCGATCCAAGCTTGTTTTTCAGGTAGTGCGAGAGGAAGTCCGAAAACGTCTTCCAGCCTTTCCCCCAATAGATCGTTGACCCAACGGCCACAACCCGATGCCCGTTGACGTCTGCCGAGATGATCGGCCTGCCACGCCCTTGCTGAGCTTCGCGGATTCGCTCTTCCGCCTCATGTCGATCCACCATGTGGCGAGCGTGCTGGGCTCTCACAGTTAGCGGTGGCACCGAGAGCACGTAACCGCAGCATTTCTTATATTTGGTCCCGCTTCCGCAGGGACAGGGGGCATTTCGTCTGATCTTCGGTGGAGCCTCCACGGCCGGGCTGGAATGTACAATGCGTTACTGGAAACCGCCTTATGCCAGCTTTCCACTGACATACAAACAGGGAACATGCCTGTGGATAACAGAGCCCTCCCGATATGACCGCCCCCGAATCCTTCTCGACTATCTAGTCGTCAACTTGAGTTCGATGCGTCGATTGCGAGATTGCCCGACGGAATCCTCGTTTGGCAATAATGGTTGGAATTCTCCATAGCTAGCTGCAACGAGGTGGTCATTTGGCACACCATGCCGATTGAGGAATTTGACCACCGTAATTGCGCGGGCCGAAGACAGCTCCCAGTTCGAGGGGAGCGACATAGTATTTATTGGCCGATTGTCGGTATGACCTTCCACTTGAAGTACCCAGTGAACATCTTTGGGCATCCGCGTAGAGATATCGATCAATTGATGCGCAATATGCTCAAGTTGCCTTTCTCCGTATGTATCCAGCAATGCGGAGCCAGAAGAAAAAAGTATCTCCGATGGAAATACGAATCGGTCTCCGATGACCCGCACATCCTTGTGTCCCAATAGTAGGTTACTTAGAGCCGCGAAGAATTCTGAGCGATATGGTGAAAGCTCGTCTGCTGATTTATTGGTGCTCTGACTGAGTCTCTTCTCGAGTTCAGCAATCGTTGCCTGTTGCGCTCGTATCTGGACTTCTTTGTCTCTGAGAGCGGCATCTAAGCGAGTAAGTGCAGCAGCCTGTATTGAGGTATTTTCAGACGGAGTTGCAACATCTGATCGCAAGTCCTTGAAACTATCAGGCGAGATGTGGACTGGACCGACGATGGTGGTCTTGGTCGGCCCCCCAGAATACTGCGAGAACGCAATGCCCGCTGGAATTGCCGCTACAGCCAACACAATCAGAGAGCCTGCAGCAAGCGCGTGGGCGCACTTGACGAGTTGAGCAATGTGATCGTTCAGTGTGGTATTCTCAGATGCGCAGTGGAGTAGGCCTCGTGCATGAAAGATCTTGCTGTATTTGCGAAAGAGATTCGTCTCGGGATCAATCACCGCATCCAAGAAGAGAGTTACTCGGGCCTTTATGGCTACGGCTCTTACTGAAGCGATGAAGCCCAAGACGAGCATCGTCGCTGCAACGACCAAAAGAAACTGTGTGATGGACCGAGCTAAGCCGTTGAGTGCTGGCTCGCGCAGACCAAAAACAAAAATCGATGAGACCAATGGAGTCAGGAACGCAATCACTGCGAAATTTGATTGTGCTTTGCGCTCAAGCTGCTCACGCCGCGCTTCCACCTTGTCAAATATCCACTGACATTGCTCAATTGGGACGTCCGATTTTCCGGTCCCAACTTCCATAAAGTCGCGCTTCTCGTTGGACTTCGGCGCAAAAGGCCGGAGCGCGTCTATGGCTGGCCAAGCTACTTTGTAGAAAGTCTTCCATACGGGTCCAGGTGAGCTCTTGCAGACAGGTGGTGGCTGGTCCGGCGCCAATTCAAGAGTCATTCGAATTCTCCGAAGAAGAGTCGAATGAATGCGTTTCGCATTGGAAAGCCGAGCCGATCCTCAAGCCATGCCCACTCACCTGTTGGGTTGATTTCCAAGAAAACGAGCTCACCGTCGGGCGTCCGAATGAAGTCAAAGGCGCCATAGACGAGGCCTAGTTCATGCAGCAT
>CASBQM010000879.1 GCA_949127645.1 Synechococcales cyanobacterium PMM_0036 | reverse complement strand
TCGCTGTAAGGTTGAGCCATTGGACTAGGGTGGGCGCTATGGGAATTCTTATAGTCTATGTCCTAACTTGACCGGCTACAGCTATAACTCGTCGATCATGGCAAAGACTTCGCCGCCCTGATCTTCAAACAGCAGATGCAAATCGCGGAATAAGGGACCGAAGGTGAGCCAGTGATATTTTTTATAGTTAAGGTACGCAACTAAGGCGTTGGCTTGTTCGCGGTTGAGGGTGCTAACGATGCTGGCAGTCGGGTTTTGTAGAGTAGCGGTTATGGCTCTGAATCTCCTGGTGAATACTTCACTGAGTTAATCATACTCGTTATGAGTACGACTTGTAACTTTGTTGAGATTTGAGGACGAGCGATCGCCCTGCTCAAGTTGCTGCTTGTTCTTCAGAAGGTGCAGCTTCAAGATCTTGAAGGTCAAAATTCACGCCTTCGTAGAGATCGGCGATCGCTATTTCTAGCTCTACTGAAGAGAGTAAAATGCTTTGTGTATCAGATCCATAATCTCGAAGTCGCCAGGAATTATCTTCTAGCCGAGTGTAATGCTCGATCTCGATCGCATATTGATCAATCAGCACATATTCCTGAACTTCTGCAATCGATCGGTAGAACTTGAACTTGCGGGTGCGATCGTAGTTTTGAGTTGATTTTGACAGCACTTCCACAATTAAACAAGGATTCATTACCGTGTCGGTTCTTTTAACCTGAAAGACAGGCTCACCTTGAATCACCATGACATCGGGATAGGTAAAGAGCTGATAAGTCGGAATCCAGAGACGCAGATCGCTTGTGAAGGCTTCCAGATTTTTACCGCGTAGAGCAAACTTTAAGTAAGCATAGATGCTGCCCACAATACGATTATGGTTAATTGAGCCTCCCGTCATGGGCGTAATCTCTCCATCTCGATACTCACTGCGAAATTCCGCAGCTTCCTCCAACCGTAAATATTCTTCGGGCGTGTAGCGTTTGAGCGCGGACTCTGCAAATGTAGGTTCTTCAGGGACAGATTCTTCAGGCGTATGATAGCGTGACTGAGTTTGCATGGCTTTCTCCTATGCGACCTCGATGGCTTTACCGTAGCGCAAAGTGTTCTCTTAGTTTTCAGCCGTCAAAGCTTGAGGAACGATCGCAGATGCGCTGCCCACAACAGGCGATTTTTTGACGAACGTTAGCTTGTGATCAACCACCTCAATTTGGATGATGTCGCCCTCAACAAAGGCATTTTCCAATATCTTGGTGGCGATCGGGTTCTCGATTAGCTTCTGAATGGCACGCTTCAGCGGACGCGCCCCATACACCGGGTCGTAGCCCACGTCGGCAATGAAGTTTTGGGCGGCAACCGTTAGCTCTAGCCCAATCTTTTGGTCAGCCAGCAGACGATGCACACGCTGAAGCTGAATGCCAACAATTTGGCGCAACTGCTGAATGCTAAGGGGATGGAATAAGATGATGTCGTCCACACGATTGAGAAATTCGGGACGGAAATGCGATCGCAAAGCATTCATCACCCGCTTTTGGATCTCTTCGTACTTTGCCTCATCCCCCGACACGTCCAAGATATGTTCGCTACCGATATTACTTGTCATCACCACAATGGTATTACGGCAGTCTGCGGTGCGTCCCTGAGAATCGGTGATTCGTCCGTCATCCAGCAGTTGCAGCAGAATATTAAATACGTCTGGATGGGCTTTCTCGACTTCGTCTAACAACAGCACAGAGTAAGGATGCTGCCGAATCGCATCAGAAAGCTGACCGCCTTCCTCGTAACCCACATATCCCGGCGGTGCGCCAATCAGCCGCGCTACAGAGTTTTTCTCCATATACTCCGACATATCTAGCCGCACTAGAGCCGCATCGGTGTCAAATAGACATTCCGCCAACGCTCTCGCCAGCTCAGTTTTTCCGACACCCGTAGGCCCTAAAAACATGAATGAGCCGATCGGACGACCCAAATCTTTCATGCCTGCGCGGGCGCGTCGAATCGCGGCTGAAACCGCCTCAACCGCCTCCTGCTGACCTACAACGCGCTGGTGCAAATAGCGCTCCATCTGCAACAGCTTTTGTCGTTCGGATTCCATCAGTCGCGTTACCGGAATGCCCGTCCATTTGGCGACAATATCAGCAATGTCGGCATCTGTCACCTGTTCTCGCAGCAGCGATCGGCTTTGCTTTTGAATCTCCACCAGACTAGCTTCTTTCTCTTCCAAGTCACGATGAACAGATTCGAGCCTGCCGTACTTAAGCTGGGCGGCTGTGTTGAGATCGTAGCCCCGCTCGGCTTTATCAATCTGGCGGCGCAGTAGCTCCTCTTCTTCCTTGAGGGCGTTAATAGCATCCAGCAACTGCTTTTCAGAACCCCACTGTAAGTTGAATTCACCCTCTTGCTGCTCTAGGTCAGCGATTTCTTGATCAATCTTTTCCAGCCGCTCTCTCGATCCTTGATAAGCACCGATCGCCACAGAGGGCTGACCTTCTCCTTCCAGGGAAAGCTTTTCCATCTTGAGCTGGCGCAATCGACGCTCAATCGTTTCTAACTCTGCGGGCTTAGAGGTATTCTCCATGTTTAGCTTGGCGGCAGCTTCGTCCACTAGATCGATCGCCTTATCGGGCAAAAAGCGATCGCTAATGTAGCGATCGGATAGAGTTGCCGCTGCAACCAATGCCGAATCTGAAATCTTTACGCCGTGGTGGGTGGCATACTTTTCCTTCAGTCCCCGCAGGATGGAAATTGTGTCTTCCACTGAAGGCTGTCCGACATAAACCTGCTGAAACCGCCGCTCCAACGCCGCGTCTTTCTCAATGTACTTACGATACTCATCCAGAGTCGTTGCGCCAATACAGCGCAGTTCGCCCCGCGCCAGCATCGGCTTTAGCAGATTGCTAGCATCCATTGTGCCCTGAGCCGCCCCGGCTCCCATAACGGTATGCAGCTCGTCGATAAATAACACGATCTGTCCGCCAGAACCCGTGACCTCTCGCAGAACGGCGCGTAGCCGCTCTTCAAATTCGCCGCGATATTTGGCTCCAGCAATCAAGGCACCCATGTCCAGGCTGATTAACTGCCGCCCCTTGAGTGATTCCGGCACATCGCCGTTGACAATCCGCTGCGCCAGAGCCTCAGCGATCGCCGTTTTGCCCACGCCCGGCTCGCCAATCAGCACGGGATTATTTTTGGTGCGACGAGACAACACCTGCACCACCCGCCGAATTTCTTCATCTCGACCAATCACCGGATCGAGCTTTCCGGCTCTGGCTTGCTCAGTCAAGTCGCGCCCGTACTTCTCCAATGCCGCATAGCTAGATTCTGGAGCCTGATCTTTAACTTTTTGGCTGCCCCGAATCGCTTTAATGGCGGTTTCAAGCTGCTTAGGCTCCACGCCCAAACTGCGAAACAGACGACGACCCACGCGATCGTCTTCGGCAAGCCCGATCAGCAAATGCTCGACGGAAATGAAATCGTCTTGAAAAAACTTGCGGGAGCCTTCGGCATTGTCTAGCAGGGTATCCAGCCCTTGCCCCAGATAAAGCTGTCCGTCGGCGGCAACTTTAGGCTGACGCTGAGCAAAAGCCTCCATCTGCTGCTTCAGCTTTGCCGGATCTACGCCTGCCTTGGTCAACATGGCGTTTACCGTCCCTTCTAGTTCCAGGGTGGCGATCGCCAGATGTTCGACCTCTAGCTGCTGGTGCCGAAAACGACGGGCAACATCCTGGGATTTAACGATCGCCTCCCAGGCTTTTTCGGTGAATTTGCTAGGGTCGGTGGGCTGCATAGACTCAAGGTAAAGGCTTTTAAAGCCAGGTATAGCGCGATCTCAGTATAACAATCTGTAGCAATGTGCCCGGCTGAAGCTTGATTCCAGCTCAGCCGCAGACCACCCCTCAATTATTTCAGATTATTTCAAGAATGCGATCGATCCTGAGATACCGAAACTTCTACTTCTGGCACCGCGATCGCCTTTTCTAAACGCTCTGCAACTTCTACTCGCTTCATTTCGGCAACACGCTCTTGACTGTTCGTTCCCATTGCCATAGCAGTCTGTTCGCTCCAGCGCAGCATCCAGTTAGGTTGAATGCCCAGAAGGATCACGAGAGCGGCAATGATGCCAGCCGGAATGCGATCGCGCCATTTGACTCTAGGAAGATTCGATAGAGCATCGGGTAAGCGACCAAAAAACACTCGGTTGACGAGCATCAAGAAGTAAACAGCGGTTAGCCCTGTGCCAATCATGCACAGCAATGTCTGCACCGGAAAGACTGGAAAACTGCTGCGATACACTAGAAATTCGGCGATGAAGCCTACCATACCCGGAATTCCGGCACTCGCCATCGTCGCAATCACCATCATGCTGCCCACCAAGGGCAAGCCGCGCTCTGGACTAAGCAATCCGCGCAGCACGTTGATGTCGCGGGTTCCTGTCTTGGAATAGACCACGCCCACCAGCAAAAACAGCATTGCCGAAATCAAGCCGTGGCTCACCATTTGCACAATCGTGGCTGCCAGACTCAAGGGCGTGGCGGCGGCGCTTGCCAAAATAATGTAGCCCATATGCCCAACTGAGCTGTAAGCAACAATTTTTTTCATGTCGGTCTGAGCGATCGCCGCCAAAGAGCCATACAGGACGCTGACCACGGCGATCGCCGCTAGTCCTGGTGAGATGACGTTCCAGGCTTCAGGAAACAAACCTAAGCCAAACCGCAGCAGACCATAAGTTCCCAGCTTTAGCAAAACTCCTGCTAGCAAGACAGAGACGGGGGTTGGGGCTTCGACGTGAGCATCAGGCAGCCAGGTGTGCAAAGGGACGATCGGGATTTTGATGCCGAAGCCAATCAACAGCGTCACCAGCAGAACAAGCTGAGTCGAGAGAGGAAGGGTATGCGATCGCAATGCCTCATAGTCAAACGTAGAGAGACCGCTAACCAGCGCCAGCCCGAAGAAAGCCACCAAAATCAGCACGCCCGAAGCCGCCGTATAGATCAAAAACTTTGTAGCCGCATAGCCCCGCCGCGCTCCGCCCCAGATGGCAATCACCAGATATAGCGGAATCAGCTCGATTTCATAGAACAGGAAAAACAGCAGCAGATTTTGCGCCAAAAATGCCCCTGCCACCGCGCTACTCAACACCAGCATCAGAATGTAATACAGTCGCGGGCGATTGATATTCAGATCAGTACAAAAAATGGCGATCGCCGTCAACAAGCCGTTAAGCATCAGCAGCGGCAGAGAAAGCCCGTCAATGCCCATTTGATAGGCGAGTCCTAGATTCTCAATCCAAGGCAGCGATTCCTGAAATTGCCAGCCTGGTTCGGTGACATCAAACTGAATCATGAGGTAAACCGACCAGAGCAAGATCAAACCTGCGATCGCCAATGCCACCTGCCGCGATCGAATCTGCACTCCAGACTCAGGCAATACCGCAATTAAAACCGCACCCAAAATGGGAATCCACACTAAAACACTCAGCATTTCTACTTACGGCTCCTGACTTAGGGCTAAACTTGCCTGACTAAAACTTGCCCGATTAAAACCTGCCCGATTAAAACTTGCCTATTACACAGACGATCGCTCCGAAAATCAGATTCAGAGCAACCCAGATCTAGTGCGAACCCAATCTAGGGCTGAACCCTAAGCGCCAATGAATGGAGATCAGGCGACCATTCCCAAAACGTCCAGCTCAAGACCGTAATCGACAGCAGAATTCCAACAAAAACCGTCAGCAAATAATGCCGCGACTGACCAGAAATCGTATATTTCAGAGTTTCACCGCCAAAAATAGAGGCAACTCCCACAAAATTAACCAGACCGTCTACCACATAGCGATCGAACCATGCCGCCATCCGAGAACCCAACAAGACCGCAAATATAACGCTGAGCTGATACAACCGATCCATTTTGAAATCATCTGCAAGCACTTCCCGCAGTGGAGTTGCCACTAAACTCGCTAGCTTAGGGCGTTGAGGGCTGAGATAAAGCCAGCCGCCCAAACCGCAGCCCAGCAGACTAGAAAGCACCAGTACCAGCACTAGACCTAGGTTGGAGTCATCCCAAGTGGGCAAGATGTAAAACTTTTGCAGGATAAGGGGGGTGAGCAAATTAAAGACGGTCAGCGTCACCATCGGCACCGCCATCAGCCAGCCTACCTCTGGGGCGCGGCGCGTTTTAGCCTTTGGCTCTCCCCAAAACACTAGCCCAAAGATTCGCACCAAGTTAAAAGCCGTTAGGCTATTGACTGTAATCAGCACACCCATTAGCCAAGGCGCAGAAATCCATGCAGCTTCCGCCCATTCCACCATTGCCATAAAGTTGCCTAAAGGCAGCAGACCAATAGAGGCGATCGCACCCACCACATAAGCCGTAGTAGTTGCTGGCATCCGAGAGGCGAGTCCGCCCATTTCAGTCAGATCTTGCGTACTGGTAGTCAAAATAATTGATCCAGTACTCATGAACAGCAGCGCTTTGGCTAAGCCATGGACGAATAGAAATAGCAGTGCCACCTCGTCTTGCTGCATTCCTACCGCCAAAAAGACTAGCCCTAAATAGGCGCTAGTGGAATGAGATAGAGCGCGTTTGATATCAATTTGGGCGATCGCCACTAACGAAGCTCCGATCGCCGTCACGGCTCCCAGCACAGTCAGCGTCGTCAGCGCCAGCGGCGAGAGCGCCAAAACAGGCTGAAGCGCAATTAGTACATAGGCTCCGCAGGCAACCACCACTGAGTTTCGCAAAATCGAAGCCGGGTTAGGTCCCTCCATTGCCTCATCCAGCCACAGATTAAGTGGAAATTGAGCGCATTTACCTACAGGACCCGCCAGTAAAGCCAGACACATCAAGTTTGCTACCAGGGGCGAAAGTTGAGCCGTCTTTGCCCAGATGGCAAGGTGCGTAAAGT
>CASBQM010000878.1 GCA_949127645.1 Synechococcales cyanobacterium PMM_0036 | reverse complement strand
GCTTAATTGCAGGATCTGGATTCGGCAAATCATCTGGTGATTCATCTGGTGATTCATCTGGTGATTCATCTGGCGATTCATCTGGCAAATTATCTGGTGAATTATCTGGCATGGTCATAGAGCTACGGAAGCGGAGAGATTAAAATCTTTAGACATATCATATTATCCCAACTTGCTTCATGACCTATTGCCTAGGTATCATCACCCGTCATGGATTGATCCTTGCGGCTGATTCTCGCACCAATGCAGGGGTAGACCACATTTCTACTTACCAAAAGCTGTTTAACTTTTCTGATACGGGACAGCGCGTCCTTCTGATTGCCACTTCAGGCAACTTGTCGATTACTCAGGCAGTGATCAATGAACTTAATCAAGACCTGGAGCTAAAGGACGAAAACCTGCACTCTCTGCCAACGCTCTACGATGTGGCGCAGTACATAGGCGGCAAGATTCGCCAAATTCAGAGTCAGGAGCGCCCTTGGCTGGAGAAAGATCGGATTGATTACCACTCGACTTTGCTGCTGGCAGGACAGGTGCGTGACGAAGCCCCCGGACTGTTCATGATTTATAGTCAGGGCAATTTTATTCAGGCAACTCCCGAAACGCCGTTTCTTCAGATTGGCGAAACCAAGTACGGCAAACCTATTCTTGATCGCACTCTCACCTACGACACGCCTCTAGAGGAGGCTGCCAAATCGGCGCTGCTGTCTATTGACTCTACGATGAAGTCGAATATCTCGGTGGGACCGCCGATTGATTTGGTCATGTATGAAACAGACAGCTTGTGTCTGCGGCATCAATTACGACTGCGATCGGGCGATTCTTACTTGGCGAAAATGCGTCAGCTCTGGGAGATTTCGCTCCGGCAAGCCTTTGAGCAAATGCCCAATATTGAGTGGGAGCATATAGAAGATAAGGACATAGGGGAGGAAGGGAGTTAGCCGCCTATTAGCTT
Source organism: Synechococcales cyanobacterium PMM_0036 (assembly GCA_949127645.1). GTDB lineage: Bacteria > Cyanobacteriota > Cyanobacteriia > Elainellales > Elainellaceae > Drouetiella. The sequence goes on along the minus strand of CASBQM010000878.1, from coordinate 3,306 downwards.
GATGAATAGCTCATACCGCATGGATGAATTTACGCCTATCGTTTTGAGCTTGCCGCTGACGGGAGCCATGTCTTCGGCACTGGCGCTGGCAACGAGGGGAATATGGCGATCGCTCACTACCAGTCCATGGGTAGGATCGTAGCCCCGCCATCCGGCTCCGGGCAGGTAGACCTCTGCCCAGGCGTGCAGGTGGCGATCGCGGCTGTCAGGGTCGCCTTCTTGGTAGCCGCTGACAAACCGGGCAGCCATGCCCGCCGCTCGGCAAACTTCCATGAATAGCACGGCATAATCTCGGCAGGAGCCTTGTTTGCTCCGCCAGGTGATGCCAGGGGGCAATGGCGATCCGGTTTCGCGCATTAGGTAGCCGCAGTTTTTGTAAATTCGCTGATTTAGCTCATTGAGGAAGGCGGTCGTGCTGTTGGTGGCTTGCCAAATGTCCTGTGCCAGCATCATGGCTTCTGGGTCGATCGCCCCTTGAGAAAATTGACCGCCCCAGTAGGGCTGTAGGTAGGGCTGCAAGCGGCTAAGAACAGAGCTGGAGTAATCCATGGGAAGGTTCACCGCCCAGGGTTCCAGCATATAGATGAAGGGATTCTCGCAAAAGGTTTCGACTTCGGAAACTGCCCGAATGGTGAATTGGGCGATCGCCTCGTCGGTAAACCAGGCTTTGGTGATGGAGTTGCCATCTAGGTCAACATTCTCTGACCTCTGCTTAGGCAGCGGATCGAGCTGGAGCGAAAATGAATGCAGCTTTTGCTGAACATCGCAGCGAGGGCGCAGTCGGATGGTGTGAGGAGAGAGGATGACAGGGCGATCGTAGCTGTAAAAGGTCGTGTGAGTGATTTGGTAACGCACGAGAGTTAAAGACTAATGGTGCCTAACTTTGAGCTGAGTTCTATTCACTTCTGGCTTTGCTAAGGCAGTAATTTGCTAAGGCATTAAGCAGGATGGAAATAGAACGCCGCCCCCAAAATGATGTAAGTAGCCAACAGCAGAACGCCCTCTAGCCAGTTCGATCGCCCGTCTAAACTAATCAAATTGGCAACCGCAACGGCAATCACAACGGCAATTACTTCAAACACATTGAAGTTGAGATCCATGGGCTGACCGATCGCTTGTCCTACCAGCACCAGCATCGGAGCCACCAGCAGCGCCACCAGCAAGCTCGAACCCATGGCGACTGAAACCGATAAGTCCATATTATTTTTTAGGGCAACTGTGACTGCCGTTACATATTCGGCGGCACCGCCCACCAAGGGCAGCAAAATCACCCCGGTAAACAGCGGAGTTAGCCCCAACCCTGCGGTGGCTTCCTCGACTGCACCCACAAAGATTTCCGACTCAAACGCTACGCCGATCGTTGCTATCAGCAAAACGCCAATCCATAGCCACAGATTAGGCTTTTTAGCATGGGCTGTGCCTTTGTCTAGCTCTGCCACGCCAACTTCATAAAGGTAGCTGTGGGTTTTTAGCGAAAACAGCAGCGTCATGAGATAAACCGCAATCAGGACGATCGCCACGGTCGTTGAGAGGCGGCTAATGGATAGAGGCTCTACTACGTTAGAAGTGGAAATGACTGTTGCGGGGAGGATGATTGCCACTACTGCTAGCGTCATGGTTGAGCCATTCATCCGCGCTACCACGGGCTTAAATTCCTGCTCTTTGTAGCGCAAGCCGCCCAAAAACATCGACAGCCCCATGACTAGCAGCAGGTTGCTGATAATAGTGCCCGTGATGCTAGCCTTCACAATGTCGATCAGACCTGCCTTGAGAGCAACTAGCGAGATAATTAGCTCTGTGGCGTTGCCAAAGAAGGCGTTGAGCAGTGCCCCGATCGAAGGCCCTGAAATGACCGCGACTTCTTCGGTAGCCGTGCTGAGCCAGATTGCTAGAGGGACAATGGCGATCGCTGCCGTGATAAATACAGTGAGTGCCCCCCATTCCATTTTTTCGGCGGCGATCGATATGGGAATGAACACTAGCAGACCTAACGAAATAATTTTTTTGATAGACATAGATTTACAGGTTGGCGAACCAATGCTATTTAATCGTCTTTCATGCAAATCTGAAAGGTCAATCAGGACATATTAAGGCTTAAAGATATCAAGGCGTGAAGATATTAAGGCGTAAAGATGTATCCCAAGAGCCGGGAGGATGCTAAATTTCTTCGTTACAATTGTTAATAAGTTGTACTTATCTGTAGTTAATAGCCTGTATAGAGACTCGAATTATGAGCGTTGTTTACCCCCGCAAACTAGAAAGTTCTTTTGGCTCTCTCAGCGCTCGTGATGTGCTGGGGCAAGTGGTGCGCGATCGTGAAATTCACCTGATGACGCTGAATCGCTACCGCTATAGCGAACAGCGAAGCTGCAAAGATCTGACTGACTTAGTTGAACAGTTAAACGGTAAGTCGGTTGATCTGATTAAAGATATCTCTCGCCACATCTCGGATGAAGCGCGTCATGCCATGTGGTTGACCGATCTGCTGGTAGAAATTGGCGCTGATGTGGGTACGCCTCCCGGCTCGTCTTACATTGGCGAGTTTGAACGTCTGCTCGATCGCGAACATATCACGCCCGAAAACCTTGACGACTTTGTGATTTCGTCTCTCGCCGCTATCAACGTAACTGAAAAGCGCGGCTGTGAATACTTCGCAGCTCACATTCATGCTCTCAAACAAGCTCCCCAGACCGAAGAGAATATCAAAATTCGTGAGGTCATCGAACGCATCTTGCCCGAAGAAGCGGGGCATGTGCGCTGGGGAAACCGCTGGCTAGCAGAGATGGGACGCAAAAGCCCGGAGCATAAGCAAAAAGTAGAGCAAGCCAAGCAGAAATATGCGGCGATCGAGCAGGCTGCCTTCTCTTCTGGCATGGATATCACCTTGGGGGCAGAGCTGCGTCGGGTTGGCGACCTGCTGGATATTGCCAATACGCTTCCCCTTTGGCAGCGTCCGCAATACCTGATGGAGCGTTTGCCTCAGACTCTTCTGGCTCCCGATCTTCAGCGCACCCGAATTACTGCCGTGCAGCGCGCTTGGGAACGCGATCCCAAGGTGTTTATGGAGCGGTTTGTGCCCATGTTTTTGAGCGGATTGACGCGATCGCCACAGTCTCTACAGAAGGTCGCTACGAAGAAGTAATATCTGGACTCAGGATATGCTCAGCTTCAAACCTAAAAGCATCCTGAGTCCTAACTTCTCAACCGCTCAACAGCGCCTCGACAAACTCGTAGCTAGAGAAAGGACGCAAGTCCTCAATGCCCTCACCTGCGCCAATGAATCGAATCGGCAGGCCCAATTGCTGC
>CASBQM010000877.1 GCA_949127645.1 Synechococcales cyanobacterium PMM_0036 | reverse complement strand
TTCTAGAAGTGGCGAAGTCAAATCTGGCGAAATCAAATCCATGCGCACGGCTAAAGCTCACCGGGGTAAAGGTATCGCCTCAAAGATGCTTGAACACATCATTGAAGAAGCTCAACGGCGGAGCTACGATCGCCTGAATTTGGAAACAGGGGCTTTGCCTGAGTTCGCTCCAGGACGAGCCTTGTATCTACGCTACGGGTTTGAGTACTGTGATCCCTTTGCTGAATATATCGACGACCCGAATAGCGTATTCATGACGAAAAAGCTCTAAGATTCGCTGAAGTGCCACAAGGCGATCGTGCCAAAGGCTAGTCTGTCCCTAAGCTACAGTCATTCTGGTTCAAGAGGGATTATTTTAGAGAATAGGGTCTCACACAAGCATCAATGGCTATGAACTCGCTAGTGGGTAAAACATTGCAGGACGGCAAGTATACCCTGGAGCAGCCCTTGGGGCAGGGTGGCTTTGGCATTACTTTTAGGGCTGTGCATCAATACCTGGGGCAAACGGTGGTTGTCAAGACCCTGAATCCCTCCAGTCAAGATAATCCTCAGTATGCAGAGTTTGAGCAGCAGTTTCGAGACGAGGCGCGTCGTCTTGCCATGTGCGTGCATCAAAATATCGTGCGGGTCAACGATTTCTTCATTGAAGACAATGTGCCTTACCTGGTGATGGACTACATTCCAGGGGAGAATCTAGAACAGCTCGTCTTTCCCGATCGCCCTCTCCCCGAAGCCATTGCCATCCACTACATTCGGCAGATTGGAGCGGCTCTAGAGGTGGTTCACCACAGCGGATTGCTGCACCGCGACGTGAAGCCACAAAACATTATTCTGCGGCAGGGCACGCAGGAAATCGTGCTGATCGACTTCGGCATCGCGCGTGAGTTTACGCCGGGAGTTACCCAAACTCATACCAGCCTGATTTCGGTAGGCTATGCGCCGATCGAGCAGTACATTGCCCAAGAGAAACGAACTCCCGCCACAGATGTTTATGGGCTTGCTGCAACTCTCTATGCGCTGCTGACGGCTCAGGTGCCCACTGCATCTATCTTGCGCGATCGCCAGCCCATGATTTCCCCCCGCGATCTCCAGCCTCATCTGAGTGCAGCCACCAATCAGGCGGTGTTGCGCGGCATGGCGATCGAGGTGCGTCATCGTCCAGGAACGGTTGCCGAATGGTTGGCGCTGTTACCCGGTAGTTCAATTAACGGACTGGCGGCAGGTTTAGCGCCCTATGGGACTGAGGCGATCGCTCCCAATTCTTCTACGATGGCGACTGTAGCCGTAAGTCCTCGCTATGTTTCTCGCTCCGTACCCCAGCCTATACCTCAAGCTATACCTCAAGCCGTACCCCAACCTGTCCTTAAACCTGTATCTCAATATAATCCAAATCCAATATCTGCCGTAGAGACTGTTGCTCCTGTCTTGCCTGAAAGGCGATCGGGATGGGTCTGGGCAGTGCTGGGATTAGCGGCGATCGTCGGAATTACCGTTGCGGCGGTCGGAAATCTTTTGTTTAATTCACAGCAAATTCCTGTAGAGGCTCCGCTGCCTGGCGAAACGCCAAGTCAGCCCTCTCCTTCACCGATCAATTTGGAGCCAATTACGCCCTCCTCGGTCGAGCCGACTGTCATCCCCTCACTCATGCCCTCCGCAACGCCCTCGCCTAAGCCGTTGGCAACATCCTCACCTATGCCCAGCGATCGGGAGTTTCCTTCTAATTCGCCCAGTTTGCAAGACAGCTTGCCGCAAGACAGTACCGAGCCTGCTCAAGAGTCTAGACCAAGCAGCCCTAATTCCAGCAAACCCAATCCGGCGCTTTTGCCGAATCAACTCCGTCGAGAATATGAGGCAGAGCAGCGGCGTAAACGATGAGCCAATGAGCCGATTTTGGATTTTAGATTTTGGATTTTGAAAAGAGCTGGATTTTGGAGAGAGGTTAGGTATCTGGCTGGGCTTCTCTTGCTCCGAGTGCGGCGATCGCTACTCCCACCACAATCACCATGGCACCCGTAATGACCACTGCACCCGGATTTTCGTGAAAGACGATCGCGCCCAAAATGCTGGAGCCGACGGGTTCTGCCAAAATGGTGAGGGTAACGAGGGTGGGCGAAATCCAGCGCACTGCCCAATTGAAGCTGGTGTGTCCGATGAGCTGAGGAAACAGCGCCATCAGCACAATCCATAGGTAGACAGAGCTAGGGTAGCCGCCATAGCCTGAGCCAAATAAAAACGGCAGCGGCAGCAGCACCAGAGCTGCCGTCGTGTAAGTTAGCACCACATGGCTACCTATGCCCAAGCCACGCCGCTGTGCCGATCGCCCTAATAAAAAATATAGGCTCACTGCCCAAGAACTGATGAGCGCCAGAGAATTTCCTAGCAGGGGATGACTGCCGACAAACCCACTCCCCGCATCGCCGACCGCCACGACGACACTGCCCAACAGCGCGATCGCAATTCCCCCAAAGGTTAGAGAGCTAGGCTTTTCTCGAAACCACACCCAGGATAGCAGCGCCACCCAGACCGGATTGGTAGTGCCCAGTGCGGTAGAAGCAGCGATCGACGTGTAAGACAGAGACGTGATCCAGCAGGCAAAATGAATCGCCAGAAATAGACCTGCCGCCATTGAGTAGTGGAGGGCGCTAGGCTGAAACCGTGCGGAACGGAAGCCGCGCCACGC
>CASBQM010000876.1 GCA_949127645.1 Synechococcales cyanobacterium PMM_0036 | reverse complement strand
TCACCAGGGTTCCCGCGCCGATGGTGAACGAGACGTCGTTGACGGCGACCACGTCCCCATAGCGCTTGGTCACCCTCCTGAATTCGATCGCCGCTGGCTAGAGGTACTGACGCTGAAGTTTCAGGAGGGTCTGTCGGAGAAAGCCATTGCAGAGCAGATGAAAATTAGCGATCGTACTGTTCGCAACTACTGGATCAGAATTCAGGATGCACTGAATGTGTATGATCATCCCCATAAGGATCTGCGCGTTCAAATTGAGATTGCCGCTCGAAAAGCAGGTCTGCTGAACTGAATCTGTTTAGTTGAACCCAGAAATTGTGCAAGTCCTTTGGAGAAAATTTAGACAGCAAGCTATTCTCTGGCGCGAAGTGGTTTTGCCCGGTGTGCTAATCGTTGGCTTTGTCGTTCTGGCGCGGTTAATGGGGCTATTGCAAGTTCAAGAGTGGATGGCACTAGACTCGTCCTCTCGGCTCTGTCCCGCCGTCACTTCTGAATCGCAGGTGGTGATTGTAGGCATTGATGAAGCCAATCTCAGAGCAGTAGGTGAGTTTCCAGTCTCAGACGAAAAATTAGCCAGAGTGCTAACCATCCTGTCTGAACATCATCCTAGCGCGATCGGTCTTGACCTCTATCGAGATGCACCTGTCGCGCCAGGACGAGATTTATTAGTTCGGGCTTTTCAAACGATTCCCAACATTGTGGGGGTTGAGACCGTACTGAACTCGCAAGACAGCATGAATATGAGACCTCCGGCACAGCTGCCGCCCGATCGCGTTGGCTTTACTGATGTGATTGTGGATAATGATGGCAAACTCCGCCGCATTATTTTGTCCAGTCCAGTAGCGGCATCGAACTCATCCCAATCGAACTCATCCCAATCGAACTCATCCCAGATGAAGTATTCGTTTGCCTTCCGTCTGGTGCAGCGATCGCTAGCAGCAGGTATCGACTTCAAATCTAGTACCGATCGATTAGATTCAATCCAGCTCCAGCGGTTCCAACCCAATTCAGGCAGCTACATTCAGGCGAACGCCAGCGGCAATCAGCGAATGCTGAATTTCTGCGCTAGCCAAAAGCTGTTCCGCAATCTGTCTATAACGGATGTGTTGCAGCGAAATTTCAGACCTGAATGGGTGCGCGATCGCATCCTCGTCATTGGTATGGCGGCTTCCAGCGTTAAAGATATCTTTTTTACCTCAGCATTACGAGAAACGCTTTCATCTCGTACATCCGGCAATCCCTTTCCGGCAACCCAGCTAATTTATGGAGCAGAAGTGCAGGCCTATGGTGCCGATCAGTTAATGCGCGAGGTGCTAGAACAGCGATCGGCACTGAGATTTTGGGCAGATGGTTGGGAGTATCTTTGGATCATCGGCTGGGGCTGCTTGGGCATCGCGCTGGGTCTGGTGCTGCAATCTCCCTGGAAGAGTCTTTTAAATATTGTGATGGCGATCGCCTGCCTCATGATCATTTGTTTTCTCGGTCTGCTGATGGGCTGGTGGATTCCAGTTGTGCCCTCCGGAATTGCCCTAGGGGGTGCAGGGCTAGTAACGGCATTTTTCGACCGGGATCTCAGGTTTGAACTGGTGCAGCGCCGCAAAACGATCGAACGGACTTACGAATCGGTTCATAATGGCCCTCTGCAACACCTTGCCGTAATTTTGAGGGAGTTGGGAGAAGACTCATCCTTACGATTGCGGCAAGAACTGCAATCTCTGAATCAAGAGCTGCGGAATATCTTTGAACATATGCGCGAAGAGGCATTAACTCGAAGCGATCGCTTTTATCTCAACGACAATCGTATCCTTGATCTGCAAGCTCCCATAGCAGAGCTGCTGTATCAGGTCTATGACCACACGCTGAAGCTGGAAGCCCCAGGATTTACCGAGATTCAAACCTATATTCCACCCGATTTTGATATGCTGAAGACTCATCATTTTAACACTGAGCAAAAGCGTGGATTATGTCTCTTTTTGCAAGAAGCACTCTGGAATGTGGGCAAACACGCAATGGGGACAACCCGGCTAGATGTCATGTGTATTGCGGAAGGGGAGACTTATGTTTTGCGGATTACTGACAATGGATTGGGCAGTGACTCAACTCATGAAGGACAGGGAACTCGACAGGCAAAGGCGATCGCGCGAGAACTAGGCGGATACTATCGCCGATACCCTAATTCACTTCAGGGAACAAGCTGCGAACTTATGTTTCCGATTAAAAGAAATTGGCTTAAGCGGCTTTATCAAACCAAATAGTTAGCCTAAATAATTAAGTTAAAGATGACATTAGTTCACCCTTAACTTAGCGACTATCTTTTCCCCTGAAAAAAGTGAGAGGAAATACAGTAGGGACTACAGAGTTAATCTGTAGTCCCTATTCTCATTGGAGTCATTAACTCATGAAACGATTGTTGCTTTTGGGCTTATCTGCAATTGTGGCGGCAAGCACTGTGATTTCTCCTGCAACTGCTCAAATGACCGGAGTAGATACTTCTTTTCCAGATAAATCTGCCGCTTTAGGGATGGATGTCACGCCTTTTAATCTCGTGTTTCTAGCTTATCAAGGATTCTTTGAAAGTGAAGGAATTTCGATGGCGGCAAGCCTGATCAATGGGTATGATGCAGGCAAAATTACGGCAAAGGATTTGGTTGAAGCTGCCATTAAAATGAATCGATTGCCTACAGCAGCGCTAACTAACAGAAACTATCTATCTGCCGTCACGAGACAGTTGCAGGCGCTGAGCGAAGATTCAAACTAGCTCCATCGGTAACGTTACCTTAGTCAAGCCAAAAATTATTCAGGAGTGAAAAGCGTGAAACCTAAATGCCATAGGCATCAGGGCAGCAGTTGGTCTTTTAATCTGTTTTACAGGGTTCTAGCCCTAGCAGCGTTGCTCAGCCTATCTTACGGCGCTGCGGCTCAAGCAGACAATGATACTGCTCCGGCTCCTGCCTCCATTGGCTCAGATATTCCCTTGACCTACTTTGGACCTGCTCCATCGCAGGTGCAGCGAGAACTGATTGGTCCCTATCAACTGCTCAAATCTGGAAAAGTTGATCAGGAAGCCGGTACCGTGACGCTGCCGCTCTATGAAGGTCGCTTGCGGGACGGTAAAACCGTTTGGTATGTCTTGACGGATACAGACGATCGCGGTAATGCTGATGCTCTGGGACTCAACTGGTCGGCAAAGCTAACCTATGCTGGAGTTGGTAAAGCAGTTCGCAATGCTGTTCTAGCCGAAGGCGGCACGCTGGCCTTTGAAAGCGGCACGGTTGATTTCAGTCCGCAGCGGCGTATCGTGCCGGGAACCGGAGCGAATGCATTTCCACCCCAGGTTGCTGAACCGGGTTCGGTAGGGGACAGTAACTATAGTCCGCTGGTGCGCGTGACTAATGCAGGGAATCATATTTACAACGCGCCGATGATTGCCTTTAACGCCAGTGCGGCACAGATTTCTGCCTGTGACGGCAACCCTAACTACAGCCTGGTTCACGACAAGGTCGTGTCTATCTGTCCTGAGAAAGGCACGGTCACGCTGAAGCTCACGCCAGGAATTAGCTTTGCGCGTCCCATTCTCTACATCAGCTTTGACTCTAACAATCCGCTGGCAGCAACCCTGGAAGCCTCAACGCTGGCACCGGGCTTGGGCGATATCACGGTGGGTCGAGACGACAGCGCCTTTAGTGCCGTTGAGCGACTGTTTTCTTTTGCAAATGGGGCAACGGGTAAAGAGAATCCGCAGCGTCAGGGACTCAACAGCGCTATCACAGACGGGGCGAGTCCTCTGAATGTATTCGGTGGAATCCCAACTGTTGCCACCGACTACAGCCCGATGTGGGATTTTAACTTGGGCGTGTGGACAAAAGAGGCGATCGATCGCGGCTACCGTTCCCGCCTGATTGAGGAATTCCAGATTTTGGGATTTGCACAACAGGGATGGATTACAGGCCCCGATGGTAAGCCATATGGCTCCACGGGTATCATTGTAAACTGCCCGGTTGTTTTCCGCTTTTTGTAAAGTGACTAGCTTGTAAAGCAATTAGCCTGTAGGAAAACTGCTATAGCTTTGGATATAGCTCTAGATATGGCTTTGGAGGAACGTGGGTGATTCAAAATTTACTCGCTGTGATGCGTAAGTTGGAATAGGTCGCAATCTTTTACGATTCTCAACTTTAGTACGGATGGCAAACCGCTACATAGAAAAGTCACTCTAGGAATGACCTAACTTAGGAAAGAGAGCGTTACTCTGTGAAGATGCTATAACTTTTCATGCGCTCTCTCTAGGCATTAGCTGCTAGGCTTCTGGGCGGCTCATGGGTCAACCAACTTGCGAAAATTTGCCATGACAATTTCTGCGTTATCTAATCAATTGGCGGTTCAGCTCAGCTTGAGCGATCGCTATCAGCAAGTTCGATCCTTAAGCGAGAAGATCTGTCAACCTCTGGAGACAGAGGATTACGTGATTCAAACTATGCCGGATGTCAGTCCTCCGAAGTGGCATTTGGCACATATCACCTGGTTTTTTGAAACGTTTCTGCTGGTGCCGCATCTCGCAAACTACGAGGTGTTTCATCCTCAGTATGGCTATTTGTTTAACTCTTACTATGAAACAGTCGGACAGCGCCATCCTCGTCCGCAGCGAGGCTGGCTCTCTCGCCCGACTGTGCAGGAGGTTTATCAGTACCGAGCCTATGTGGATGAAGCCATGGGATCGCTCTTGAATGAAGCAGGCGATCGTCCTGAGCTAAATGCACTCATTGAGCTAGGGCTGCATCATGAGCAGCAGCATCAGGAGCTATTGCTCACCGACATTAAGCATATTCTCGCCCTCAATCCTCTGCGCCCAACCTATCGCGCCGATTTGCCAAATTCACCTGTGCCAACTGCCATCACCGATCGCTGGTTAGATTATCCGGGGGGGCTATATGCGATCGGTCACGATGCGGCTGGTCAAGACTTTGCTTTTGATAATGAGAGTCCGCGTCATTCTGTCTACCTACAGGACTTTTGGCTAGCGGCTCGGCTCGTGACAAACGGAGAATACCTGGAATTTATGCAGGCTGGTGGCTACTCTAAGCCAGACTATTGGCTATCGGAAGGCTGGGCGCTCATTCAAGCTCAAAATATGCAGACTCAAGCCATTCAAGCTCCTCTTTATTGGGAGTTAATGGACGGCAACTGGTGGGTGATGACGCTGGCGGGATTGCGTCCTTTGAATGAACATGAACCCGTTTGTCATGTCAGCTTTTATGAAGCAGATG
>CASBQM010000875.1 GCA_949127645.1 Synechococcales cyanobacterium PMM_0036 | reverse complement strand
GCGATCGCATAGCTCAGTAAGGGGCAAACAGAATTGCCTATCTCTATGTTTGCTCCGTGCTTGCTGTTATAGAACTCAAACCAGTCGGGAAAGCTATGTAATCTAGCGGATTCTCTGACCGTGATGCATCTTGGTCTAGTGGGATGGATAGGACGACATGCTGAATGAGTCCCTTTATCTCCTGAGCTTCCGGCTAGCAATGTCGGACACACGCCGTCCTTGGTCAATCTATAATGCCGCCCGATCGGATCTCTGGTTCCAGGCGCAATCTGGTTAAATCTGTCTTCAATTTCGCTAGAATGCTTTATTTTCATCATCCCAGAAATTCGGGAGACAGCCCGACCGTCATTCAGTGCCTTTACATATCTGCTGGGTTCCTCTAGCCAGGATATTGGTACTATGTCTTCTTGAGTAGACTCTGGAATGTCTAAATCCCCGATCGCATCCCACACATTTACTCTGCTTATTGCCTGGGGTTTCCGGATCTTTATAGATCGATCGAGAACCCCGACCACAAAGATTCTTTTCCTTGATTGCGGCACCCCATAGTTCTGAGCATTTAGTTCGTGCGTCTCAGTATAATACCCTTGCTCATTAAAGAAGGATATCAAGCATTCAAACATTTTATTGGGTTCGCCAGATCTAATCCCTGGTACATTCTCCATGACAAATACGACTGGACGCATCCCCGCAACGATTCTGGCGAATTGCCATATTAACAAAGACCTCCCATCCAGACTGTCCCTTTTCCCTTGAAAAGAGAACCCTTGGCACGGAGGACCGCCAAATATTACGTCCGCCTCACCCGTGATTTCCCTTAATCTTTCTACTGAAATGTGATCAAGTGATTCGGCTAGAACCACTGTCTCTGGGAAATTCTTCTGGTATGTCTGAGCCCTTCCAGGATCTCTCTCGATCGCGCAAACAACCTCTATGCCTGCCTTTTCAAAACCCAACGACATCCCGCCACAACCCGAAAAAAGATCGATCGCTTTCATGCCTATCCTTCCGTAATATGTCCATTATCTCATTGCGGTATACCTATATCATCCAACTTTAGACGTAGTTCTTTAAAGAATGTTAAATATCTGAAGTGGCTGTAGAATATTCCTATGGGTTTTAAAAGTCTTACAACCCTTGAGGAGTCAACATGGATTTTGACGAAAAGAAGTTTTTTCTTGGAAAGTTATGTCCTCGTGGACATGAGTGGAATGGAATAGGACAGACTTTAAGGTATCTGAGCAATGAGAAATGCTTCTTTTGTCGCAAGCAGCAGTATGAAGAGAACCGGGAGAAATTATGTGAGCAAAAGAAGCAATATTATGAAGAGAACCGGGAGAAATTATCTGAGCAGATACTCCGTGTTTTAGGCAAAAACAAAAAGAACTATAATCAACTACCGCTCTTTTAAATCATCTTACCCAGTTGAAAGAAATATTGCTGGATATCTGAAGCAAGTCCCAAGGGTGAATGGTAAGCTTGGCTAGGGTGATACCTGTATTTTCTTGAATGAGTTCTATGCTCTCCACGCCAAAAATGCTGGGAGAATAATTTTTTATGGCTGTTAGCAGGGTATTCTCAAAGTCTAAGTCACCCCAGATTCCGTGAGGCGGATTGACATTGGACTGGATTGCAGATGCCACGAGGTTAAATGCCGCAGCGTTACTTATCCCGGCTGCAACTCTTATAGATAAATATCCTGCGATCGAGATTATATTGGCTGGTTTTACCGAGAGCCGATCTCCCATCAAAACCTTTGTGGAAAGATCTTGGAAAACGAGATCTGACATGGTAGTGGGGTAAACCACCACCGTTACTGCATCAGAGTAATATCCACCTAGATTGTCTAATTGAAGTCCTGGTATGACATTGACCTTAGTTGCTCCTGCCTTTAATGCTGCGTTGTAGAAGCTTCTAGGAGTAATACAGCTTTGTCCATCTTGGAATTGTTTCCTGGCTCTGAGCATTACCTCATAAAGGCTTTCGCCTTTACTACCGGGATAAATAATGCTGGTGCCTCTGACTGCCTCAATATTACTCAGTAATGGTGGCAAGACTGACATCTCTATGGGGTCAAACTCTGCCAATAATGTACCAGCTTGGTTTATCCTGGCATTGACTGTAACTGAGCTATCCCCTCCTTGGATTACAGCATTCTGTAACGTAAGTGCGGCAAGGTTACTGTGTCGTCTACTTTGCACCTGTGTTGCCACCGGAATATTTACTGGAGTCCGGCTGATCACGGCATTGCTTGTGGCATAGAACGTCAACTCAACCACTGGGAACTCTGGATAAGCGACCTCAATGCCCAGCAGTTGGAACAAAATCAACCAAGTGCGATCGGGAATTAAGTTTATTTCATGCCCAATAATTGACTGTAGATATACTAAGGCTCCTACCAACTGACCATGCCCTGAGAGTGGGTTGCGGCTACTGAATGGTGAATCTGTTCCATCCGGGAGCGGTTGAGCTAACCTATTCATGATGGCGCTAAAGACCGCCTCGTTATTAAGATCGTATAGATCTGGCGCTGGCGTCAACAGACCATCTTGCGACAGTCTGTTAATCATTTCATAGAAACCGGAATAATTTATATCCATTATTTTTTGTGCGATGAAAATGGGGTGTTGTTTAATCTTACGTTAGCCATGAAATCAGTTAATGAGCCACTAGCCAATACTCCACGATATTCCCAATAACCAAAAGTCAATACGTTGGTAGTATTGGTCAGACCAATAACTTTAAAATATATTGAGATAGCCAAGTCATTTCTATATATATTTAAACTTTCTATTTGGACATTTAGTTCTTTTATGCCGATTTTGCAAACATTGTTCCACGCTAAAATCTCAGATTGGATGTTGCTCAAAAAGAATAAAGCATTGTCAGAAGACAGCGAAGCAAATAAGTTTGGGATGATACCGAGTCCTGGATGAATCGGATCTTCTCCTGGTTGTGTCAAAATTATATGTAAGATCCTTGAAGCAACAGCGTGAACGCCACTAACTATGTTGAAGTACCCAGATTCGTTGGTTGCCGGATACCAAGACCAATCATTTCCTAGATAATTTGTGCTAGCCATGTTGAATACTGAAAGATTTAAATATGCAATGCCGATCGGACAGCTCCAATACCAAGATATCGAAATATCTGAGCTTGGGCAAAGGCTACCTATTGGCATCTTTTTGCCTAATGGCGATAGATTAACCGAATATTCTTTACGTCCGTATACTGGGCACCACGATATTCTGCTAGGCAGGCTAGAAGACGAAAACGCAGATCATCCAAATCGTATTAATCGCATATTTACTCATTTTTTGCCAGAACTTGTGGCGTCGATCGGGGGTTACTCACTGCAAGAGCTATTGCCTTTATTCCCTGGCATGAGCATGATGAACTTTTTTGGAGAAATGTATTTAGCTGACATCCTGTCCATAATCCTTAACGCTAGGTGGAAGGCTTACGGAGGCGATATTGCTTTATCTTTATACTGTCCTTGCCCTCAAAGAGTTAAGATTGAAGGTGGTAAAGACGGGTTGCCTTGTCACGACCTGACTACAGTGGTTGTCCGGTCTTTAGCTGACAATGGAAAGATGCCTATCTTTTCTTTAACAATTGATGGCTCCAACTACGGCGGCATCCCACTCACGCGAGTCTTTATGGAGCCGCCAAGGTTTCACCATATTTTAAAACTGAAGGAGACTATATATCCGCCAGACCTGACTATGTTATTCAGCGTAGCCTCCGTAGAGATAGGTGATCTTTACTTACCATTCAATAGCCAGATGTATAAAGTCCTAAGACTCAAAGACTTGAACATTTTGCATGAAGCCGTCAAATATTTGCATTTTGGACCTGATCGCACTATAGAGATGGATTGTCCTCAGTGCAAACTCAGTTGGAAGAACTGGTTACATTATGGGGAGATGTATGAGACTTTCTACACGTCCTTGTTCAGCCCCCCGCGCTCAAAGAATCAAGTGGGTGGAGCAGAAGAACTTTTAAATGAAGTTAGTTTTTTCTTGACCACCGGATCTGATGCTCCGTTCTCCAGCCCGACAGAGGTGCTTAACCTCACTCCTTCCAGTCGGGACTTTTGGGTTAGGAAGCTTTCTGATATGTACACAAAGCAAAAAGAAGAGATGGATAAAGCTAAATCAAAGAGTAAGAGCAGGAACTGAGACAATCAAACATCAAAGTCAACGACATAGTAGTAAAAAGGCTAGGTCTGTCAAAAGACAGACACTTAATGGCATCCAAGATTATTTTGCGCGAGATTTCTTGGTATTAGTCTCCTCAAAGACAGCAACTTTTTCGCTGTCTTTGATTCTCAGTGAGTCTCCAACTAATACAGCCTTGATTCTCCAAAACCCTTTAAAATCCTGATTGTCGGATAATGCACCCAGCAGCCTGACATTAAAAAAGGTTGGGGATTCTCCTTCTTTTGTTGGTGTCTGCATTATTTTTACCACGCACCAAGGTTTTGCTCGGTCTTTTGAAACATAGACCACTTCGCCAGAAATATGAAAGATGTTGATTTCTACTGGTCTATTCGGTTCTTTCTTTAACGTAGGGCACCAAATGCCGTTAGCCAAGAATATTAGCCTTGTCTTTGCCTTGTCAGCAGTCGCTGGGGTTCCGGGTGCTGGCATTTTTGTCTTGGGATAAAGAACCCAGACAGTCTCAGCATCTCCTATCTTTTTGGCTAGCCGTCTTAGCTTGGCTAAAATATATAGATCAAACTCTGTCCCATCTGCTGTGACCAGTTTGCCCTTCTCCCATTTATCCTTGCCTGGGACAAACTTTCCTTTAACTAACCCGATCGCCCTGTATTGAATATCGTCTGGGGGTTCGGTAATAGGTTGCTTTAGTGGACGCGCTCGATCGCTCTTTGTTCTTTTTTGCCATTGCAGCATTAAAGCCCTGTTTAGCAATGGTAGTATAATTGTCTCCTTGAAATGAGGGATGATCTTTTTGGTTAGGCACTTCTTTTGAGTTCCTGCTGACTTAGCTGAGATTTCCGTTTTGATAATCTTTTTGTTCATCGATTATACGAAAGTTTGTGATTCCTTAGACATTATAACCCAACGGTGCGATCGGCTTTCAGTTAAGATGGGCTTATTGACTTTGGAGATGCCAAATATGACCGAGCCTATACAGTTGAGCGTTGAAGAAGAACTCAAAATTAGGATCTTTTCCGAGACTGTAAAAAGTATGTCGGAAATAGAGATAAAGGAAGCATTAAGTGATATGTATAAAAACTTGATTTTTCAAGAGATACATTATAAGCAAGAAGTTCAGAAAAGATGGTTTCCTTCAAATGCCATAAAACACGGTTGAAGCACATTTTGTCCATCTCTTGTTAACTTTCTTTTTCTGACCAATAGCTACAGCCCCGTTGATCTCAAGACTGGCATATTTCTTGAAGAAGATTAAGCTTAGTCCATCATTGCTGCTAATTTTTTCAACGGCACTACCTCTGATGAACCCTATGGGGAGACTGAGTAAGTCATCGTCCCCATAAAGTCTGAACTCTTGTTCAGACTTGTCTTTATCCCTGATCTTTAATCTCAAGTAAAAAGATGGGAGACTTTTTGAAGTCATATTTACTTCGATGAGTTGCGCGGAAACAACAAAGTTATTTTTTTGCATTATTGATTTTTCGCAATTATGCTAAATTTATGCATTCTGCTGACATCCTAGCACTCTGTACATGTTGACATTAACTCCTCTTCTATCAAAAGCCAGATGTAGTTGCATTTATTCCGAGATTAATTATTTTTGTTATAATAGATATAAGTATTAAATACTTATACCAAAACCAAGCAAAGAGGTAAACCCGAAATGTATAGTTACGATAACGAGCGACCAGACATGGCGTTGGAGCGCGATCGCAACTTTGAAACTATCACCGCGAATAGGGCAAAGGAACAAAACCCAGTATCCACGGGCAACGTTCCTTTTGCTGATGAAAATGGAGAAGGAACCCGAAAAGTTTCTGAAATAATTGAATCTCTACTCGCCAAAGGAGGTAGAGGGTTGTATCTCAACAGCCAAATCTTTTGGGATATGGACATACATGATGCTTTAGATGAGGCTCTTATCAAAGCCATCACTCCGGAGGGTCACGACTCTCCAGTGACTAGCTCCGAACAAGTAAACGTTCTCGGATGGCGGAACGGACATTGTGAGTACGAATTCTTGGTAGAGATCTTTGTCGAGGAAGAATCCTAAGTTTTAACCCCTGTAAAATTAAATGTTTACAGGGGTTTTTTTTGGGCTAACATTAATAAAATTCCATAAACTTATGTCTGAAACCATTTTTGTCCAAATTGTTAGTTATCGAGATCCGCAGTTAGTGGCTACGGGTATGGTTTGGGAACCGATCGCTCGATCGAACAGTACCAAGATTTTAGTGGCATTAACTTTAAAAACAAAACCGTTGGCAAATGGGCAAAAGAAGGCTATCCAGAATCAAAACCCCACCATTATAAAATTTCACCTAATGCTAGCGAGACAGATCGGGCATTTGCCAATTACATGAATAAGCAAAATTTATGAATTTTCAGAGTGTTGAAGAAAGTCAGGTAGCGATCGTCTATAGAGACAAAACCAATGTCAAAGTAAGGCTTTTAGAGAATGCTGGACTGTTAAGATTGTGCATTCAGCATCCAGACATCGACTTTGAGGTTGTTTGGTTGACGACAGAAGGAAAGTTCATCATCATACCTAATATTGGACTTGTCGGTAAGCCTGTAGTATTTGGGCGTGTTCGTTGCATCGGTACTTGTGTCGTCAGCATTGACCTCGTTAAAGACGATAGCGATAACAGAATAATGTCACAAGAATTCACACATCCAGCTCCAGCCGTATTTGCTGGAGTTGTGATAGCTAGAAAATTGCGTGAGGGCGCAGATCCAAAGGAATCATTCAACCAAAGCGTTGGTTTCGCAAAAAGCAAATATCCACACCTTGTTGCTGACAACAATGTTTGGATCGTAGACAGTTAATTTGACAATCTCCGCTCTAAAGAGACGGAGATTGTCCAGGTTTTCTGCCGTCTCTACTATCTTTCACGCGACCTTGCTGTGGTTTCATGATACCTTTATCTAGAGAAAGTTTTTGTTTGTTGTCATATCATGGAATCTTTTAAATTCTTATGCGGCATCGTCAAGAATCCGTTTAACGATAATTGGCAAGCCTGGTTATCTTTAAACGGCGATGACGTTAAATGCTTTTATGCCCACAAAGACCGGACAATAGTTGAAACTGTGGTGGACATACTCCGTAACATTGAGAACTACAGTGAAACGCTGGGTCTTTTTTTGGATAAAATATCTCAGATCCCCGAAACGGAGCTAGTCCAGTTGTTACCCCAAGAAAATATCAAACAAATCCTTGAGAGTATTAATGAAAGTACAAGCTTTTGAATTTGGTCACTTTAATCGCCAAGTTGGGCTATCCCGCGATAGCGGAGCTGCGACTGAACTGCTCAATAGACTGCAAGCCTTGGCTGACATACAATTTGATCGTCACTTTACTGGACACTGGAGCAATCTTGAGTTTGATATATATTATTGGGTTAAAAAAGGTCAATTTCCTGAACTTCTTCAACTTTCTGAGTCTTGTCATGGCTGGTGGACTTATGATGTGGCTGAAGAAGATGGTTACACCAAGATCTTTTTTATCCCAATCAACGAATGGATAGACCTATATCGTCAATGGTACGATGGCAACGTACCGAGAGCGATCGGTAAGCCATAAAGACAAAAAGACTCAGACAAAATATATTTGTCTGAGTCTGTGATGACTTACGCCAAGATGTTGCAGATTACCTGCAACTCATCTCGGCTGCATAATTCTTGTTCGTGCCGTTGCACAAACTTCTCCCACATTGCTGCGGGGCTGATTACCTGGTTGTGTTCAATTTCTAGTCCGATAACTGTCCAGGATTCATTCCAGTCTTGCTGCGATAGCCAGGCGTACTTTGCCGCTGGGCTGTTGAGCATAAAAAACTTACTTTTTGCTAGCAGATCTTCGGGATCTGCCCCAATGTGTAACCAGGTAGTCCTGTTTTTCCCTAATACCCATTTACAAGATAAATCTTGTATCTGGATTCGTGGCAGTTTCTCTGGGTATAACTCTTTTAGGGGCATTTCTTCGGTGCGCCCTAATAAGTCCCAGTCAATGTTGTTTTCTTCAAGCACATTATATAGTGCTAACGCTGAAACTTTTTCTATGAAAGAGCAAGTTTCGACAAACAGTAAGTTGGCGTCTTGCCAGACATCGTGGTCTAACAAGCTTTTTGCCAAAAAAGCTGTTTCTTTTGAAGGAAATAAGACTCCTAGCCCTAGCCCTACGGCGTAGGAACTACCATCTTCTAGGAAGAATGGCAAAATCTCTTCTGCAATACCATCTGTCACAATTACAGTGTTCCCGAATACATATGGTCTTTCGACCATATGTATTGCTTGTAAATCCAGTACGATTTTCATTGCTTGGACATTGGCAGTCTTAACGTTACGGTAGATGTAAATGTTCGCATCTTGTGAAGCGGTTGTGAACTTTTCAAAATTGTCCCCACTCGCTGGGGAAATTAGTTGAATGGAAAGGCTTCCCCTAGCTCGCCGGGAAATGGCTTTTTGCCTGTCCCCACTCGCTGGGGAAATTAGT
>CASBQM010000874.1 GCA_949127645.1 Synechococcales cyanobacterium PMM_0036 | reverse complement strand
TTTTGGATGTCATCCCCCGTCACCACAACGATACTTTTGGCGGTTTCTAAGTTAACTTTGGCAAGCAGATGGGTAAGATCGCCCATAATGATGGGCATACGCGGCAAAGTACTAGAATCGATCGCCTGAATGGTAATCGCCACGAGGGGCTGCTTCAGCTCTTGCAGCAAAGTTGCCACCCCACGCCCCACGCGCCCTAGCCCCACCAACACCACATGGTTAGACTGCGGCACTGGATCGCGGTTGCTGAAAAACATAAATCTAGAGGTGAGTAACGCCTCGGTCAGCAACGCATACAGCACGCCTACAAAGGCAGTTCCCGCCAGAGTTAACAGTAGGCTAAACAGCCGCAGCCACCCCGGCATTGCCGCCGCTGGAGCTGGCTGATGGGCAAAATCTACGCTGCCAAACAGATCGCCATAGCCCCCCAGCAGCAGAATAATCGGCGCATAGAAAGCCTCGGCAAGACCGATCGCCGGATATGACATCCGGTACAGCACGATGCCCAGCAGCCACATACACACTAGGGTAATGCCGCAAACGATCGCCACCCGCTGAGTCTGATACTGCTCAGTCGATCGCCAAAACTGCCGCAGCATTTGGATTAAATTCTTCCCCTGTTTTCTCCAATGCCAGAGTTGAACTAATAGTTGAGATATCCAGGCTTTTTTATTTTGCCAGAGGGAAGCCTTTACCCGAGGCGCATTATCAGGAGCGAGACGGTCATGGGTGGGACGAGCAAGCATATCACCCATATCCAAAGAATTCATGACCTCTACATACACTACGACATCTCCATCCTTAAGGACGGCTTCAGAATCCCATTGATGAAACTGCTCAGGATGCAGAGAGGAGAGTTGAGAATCTAATTGAGGATCTAATGGGGCAGAGGCATGGCTTAGCAATCGGCGACTGCGGCTATTTAACCCATGCACCCACCATCGATCGCACCACCGATCTCCCTGCTCTACCTGATATTTCACTACCCGCAGCAGCCGTTTCTCCAGGTTGAAATACCCCAGCGTCTCTACGCCCAGAGCAGACAGTGCAAAAGCAGAAGCCGAGAGTTGCGTGGGTTCAAAGGCTGCAAAGTTGCCTAAGCTTTGGCTCAAAAGCTGATTTAGATTTTGCTTATCCGATCGCACAATCAGCCGCACTTTGGAGTTGAGCGATCGCGCCGCCAAAGCCGCCTCCGTATTCACCCGTTCGTTGCCCGTCACTAGGAGAATAGTTCGGCAGTGGTGAATTCGCGCCTGTTTCAGCACGGTTTCTAGCCTACAGTCACCAATAAAGACTTCCTCTAGCAACTGGGGTAATTCGGGAATTTCCCAGCTCTTGGGCGGCACGTCAACAATGGCGCTAACGATCGCCCCATACTCTTTAAGTTCTGCTACACAATGTTGCCCCAAGCTACCCAGCCCGCAAACCAAAAATCGATCGAGCTGAGAGCCATAAGGCACGTCAAGACTTTTTGAAGAAGAGGGCATGGGTGGGCAAACAAGTTTACCGGGTTTTTAAATAACTATCGTCCAAGCTTACGGAGCGCTATGCCCTGATTCTAGGCGATTTAGCTTAGAAAAGCCTTGAGAGTGAGCGATCGCGTCCTTAAAATGCCGTTCAGCTAAGCCATTTTACCCAGAGAAGTCGTTCCGTATTATTGCTGACGCTCCCAGGAAAAGTCTTTTTCATTACCGTGAAATAACGATGGTTTGGAAGAGGTTCTCTTCAGACAATGTGCCTACAACCTGATGAATGGTGGTTCTCAGATGATGGCGACTCAATCCTCTATCCGCGTTAATAGTATGGAACTGTTGATGGCATATCAGCAGCAACCCTCTGTCTCTCTCCGTAACAAGCTTGTCCGCTTGAATGCTGGTCTAGTCCGTAAGATTGCTCACCGTGTGAGCCATCAATGTGCAGAACCCTATGAAGACTTAGAGCAAATTGGTTACTTAGGTCTGATTCGGGCGATCGAGCGATTTAACCCGACTCAGGGCTGTGCCTTCAGCTCCTTTGCCGTTCCCTATATTCGGGGCGAAATGCTGCACTTTTTGCGCGATCGCAGTAGCTCAATCAAGGTGCCTCGCCGCTGGCAAGATTTGCAGAAAGAAGGACAGAAAATTCGTTTGGAACTCGCTAAAACGCTGGGAAGACAGCCCCACGATGGCGAAATCGCCGAGGAGCTAGGGATCTCTCTGCACGAATGGCAGGAAATCCGCATGGCTGTCAAAAATCGTCTGCCTTTGAGCCTTGATGCAACGGTATGTCATCAAATTGATTCGCCCATCACTTTAGGTGAGACGCTACCTGATGCTAGTTACTTAGTCATGCAGCGATTGGAAGAAGATCGGCAGCAGCTTCAGCGGGCTTTAAGTCAACTAGAGGAAAAAACCAGGGCAGCGATCGAGTTTGTGTTTTTTAGCGACCTGTCCCGCAAAGAAGTCGCTGAGCGCATTGGAGTTAGCCCTATGACCGTTACTCGCCGAATTCAGCGCGGTTTAGAGC
>CASBQM010000873.1 GCA_949127645.1 Synechococcales cyanobacterium PMM_0036 | reverse complement strand
GCCTTTACCTTCCGAGTGTTCGGAGATACGCCAGTGGCAGAGACATGGTGGCCAAGGAAATCAATTTCCGAAAAACCAAAGTAACACTTCTTGATTTTTATTTTGAAGTTTGCTTCTCGCAGGCGAACGAGAACTTCTTCCAGTCGTTCGAGCAAAGTGGGCCAGTCCGGCGCAAAAACGTTGATATCGTCCAAATAAACCAGTAAGGTTTTGAATTTCAAACCATGCAGGGTTTGGTCGAGACACTTGCTGAAAAACGCGGGCGCATTTGTAAGTCCGAACGGAAGCCGAAGGTACTTAAAAACGCCGAAGGGTGTGATGAACGCGGTTTTGTGTTGGTCGATCGGGTCAACCAGCGTCTGCCAGTACCCAGAGAACAAGTCGATCGAGGCAAAGTAGCGGCTCCCTTTTAGCGCATCCAGGCAATCATCAATGCGCGAAACCGGATACGAATCCTTCACAGTCACGTGGTTCAATGGTGCGAAATTCGTGCAGAAACGCAGAGTCCCATCTGCTTTCCGGGCTAGCACGACATTGGAGAGCCAGTCACTCTCTTCACAAGGTTCGATTACCCCTAGTTCAAGCATTTCGCCGATTTGTT
Source organism: Synechococcales cyanobacterium PMM_0036 (assembly GCA_949127645.1). Lineage (GTDB taxonomy): Bacteria > Cyanobacteriota > Cyanobacteriia > Elainellales > Elainellaceae > Drouetiella. Next base: position 3,886 of record CASBQM010000873.1, on the reverse strand, counting down.
TCTGAATTTCAATCTTTTGCCAATCACTGAATCGGCGCAAACGCTCTTTGACTGGGAAATTGTCACCCGTGTTAATACGTAGCATCTTTTTCGTATAACACCCAAGTTTCTGGTCTTTGTTCGGGAACACTTCCGGATACTTCCTCAGAAGTTCCATCATTTGAACCTTTTCTCCACTGGTTCGAAGCGGGTCGATCTTGATAGTGTCCCATTCGATCTCCAGATCGTCCAGTGGCCAGGCGTGTTTCTCCATGTTTTTGGTCGGCGGCCACATTGGATGATCGTCGTCGTTCTCGTCTTCCGGAATGTTTGCGTCGCTGAATATATCTTTCAAACGTACAACTTGGCGGACCGTGTCTGGCTTCGTCTCTACGGTAGCGGATTCCTTCTTCGGTTCCGGTCCCATTTGGCTCTGCAGTTCCAAATCCTCGGCGAACCTCACAGTTTTCTTCGGTCTGGGTGCACCAGCCGGCACTGGTTTGAGTTGATCAGACTCCAAACCTTCCTTTCCCCCCTGCAGGTTGGCCGCCTCCGGCTGACCATCCAGTCCTGCGATCTCCAGTACCGACTTCGTCGTGTCGGAAGACGTCTCTTCCTCAACGACTACAGGAAGCAGAGATTTGGAAGAAGCACCGATCGAAAGTTCCACACCTACTCTTGGGCCCTGAGTGGTGTGTTTTGGTGCTATGGAAAGCATCTCCTGCCTCCTTGATGGTTGTGTGTCCACTTGCATAAAGTAAAACGGGACACATTTCGGTATCCTTTCTGTCGGATTTATAATGCACCGACGGGAAAGCTTATCAGAAACGGCGTCTTCTTCAAAAAGTCCATGCCAAGAAGTAGTTCGAATGGAATGTCGTCCACAATGCCGCAGGGGCCATTCAGCGTAAAGCCCAGCATGCTAACCTCGACCAGACACAGTCGTGTTAGTTTCTTGGACCGACTACTGTACTGATAGTCGGTCCGTCCCAAACCAATTCAGGGATATTGAACCACTTCACAAAAGTACTGTTAACCAACGAGAGACCTGCTCCGGAGTCAATAATTGCCGAAACTAAATTATTGTTAACCAATACTTCACAAGATAATGCACCAGTAAAACACGTCTTCCATACGGGAGAGAATGACTCCGCGAAACCAGTCCCGTATTCCTTGCTCGCGGTTTTTAATTTAGATGGTTCGTCGCTTCGGCGAATTCGTGGTTAGACTCAGACCAAGTCACAACGCGAGGATCCTGCGGTTCCTCCTGCACGGGAGCGGAAAAGTACATTGGTGCACGGGTCTGAGCCTGGGGCGCCTGGGTTTTGTTAACAGCTCCGGTTAGCGCCAGCTGAGACGGCATGACCGGCAGCGATTGTGTCACGACCAGGCGATTTGGTTGCTGAAAGTTCGGAGACGGCTGGTTGTAGTTTGGGTAACCCCCACGGTTGATGTTGAAAGCTCGAAAGGCGTTGAAGCCACCACCGTCGGGGTCCTGGCAGTTGGAACTGTTGGAGCCTCCGTACCCGCCCCGGTTGTTGTTCCGATTATTCCAGTTCCCACCTCGTTGGCCGCCTCGGCCTCCCCGTCCGCGTCCTCCAAAACCACGGTTCTGGTTGTTCGAGCTGCGACAGTATCGTTTGATGTGTCCCGTACGTCCGCAGCCGTAACAAATTGGTTCACCCGTCTCCGTCCGACCGAAGGGTTGGACTTCCTGCGGTTTCGGCTCGTTAGCCCGTACCATAACTTTTGCTTGTTGTTCGAACTGTTCTCGCAGATTTGCCACTTCCACTTGGAGTTTTTCCACCGATTTGCTGGCTTGGGTCGCTTCCTTCTCACTGGACATGGTGGCATACGCCGAGACCAGCGCCGTTTGGTTCCGCGGGTTCGTGAGGAGATACTGGTTTTCGATCGACGCACTCGCAAAAGGGTCGAATCCCCGGGTCACCGCCGGGACCATTGCGGGCAGGACGGTAACCGGCATAGAGGTGGGTAACCCCAACCCCTTGCGGTAGTAGGCTAGTTCGCGAATGGCGTCCTTCAGGCGGTTCGTGAAAGTTTCCACTGTTTTGGGATAATCGCGCACGAAGAACGGTTTCATGGTATCCGAAAGGCCTGAGAACAAGGCGTCCACCTTGCTTTCCTCCGATGCGTTCAGGTTTCGCCGGCGCAGAATGCGGAGCGTGTGGTCGATGTACACGTTGGGGTCCTTGTTGAACGAGAGTCGCTCGTTGTCTCCCATAATGTCCAAGTCGATCCTTGTTTTGGCATAGTGCTCAAGCATTTTGAGTTTCACGATTGGCCACGGCAGTGCTCCGTTCCGGGTCAGTTCAGCGTGCCATTCCAAGGCGCTTTTGGACAGGGCAAGCAGCAAGTGACGGGAAAAGTCCGCGTCCGCCCACCCGTAGTATTCTCCGGCACGGCTGTAGAGCTGGATCCAGTCGTCGACGTCTTCGTGGCTCTGGCCCGAGAAGGAAGGGATGTCTCGCGGGTTGATCGGCTTGGCGAGGGAAGACTGTACTTGAACGATGGGCTGCACAATGGATTGCAGTGTTGGTTCCTGTTTGGTTCGGAACATTTTCAATAGGTCGTCCAGGTTCAGTTTGACAACCTGCTGATCCATTGGAGGCGCATGCACGTCGCTGTCGTTTTCGCTGTGGTGTCCTTCTGAGTTGTGCACCGAATGTTCGCTGCTCCGGTCGTGGGGTGACTGTGGTCGCCCAGTCGGAGGCGCTACATACCCTTCCTGCCTAACCAGGGTTGGTTCCAGCGTGACGTTGGTGGTGACTAAGACTGGAGGGCGCGTATCAGCGCTTTGTCCGGGGTACTGGCCTCCGGAGTAGCCTGCTTGGAGGCCGTCGTCGACTGGTCGACTGTCTGCCGCTCCACTGGACTGGTTTTGTTGCGTGGACGGTGTTCGATGCATTTTCGCGTTTTGATTTGGTTCGGAACTCTTTTGGATTGTGTCCTCTAATTCGTTTTCTGTCGCGATGATGGACACGGTTTTTGTAACCGGATCACGAATCAGGTGGCTGGTGAGTTTTACTGGAGTCCGCTTCAGTGTCTTCCGGCTCTGAACGTGGCCCAGCTGGTAGGCTTCCGCCAATGGGTCGACTGGTGGTTCCGTAATGACTGGTTCAATGCTGACTGAACCAACGCTGTTTGATCGTCTTCGTGGTTTCGGTTGTCGTTGATCTGGTTTCGGTTTGCTGAGCTCGAGAAGCTGATACTGCCTAACCAGGTCTCCTTCAACTACTGTGAGCTGGGACCGCGTGTTATCGGAAACCTTATACTCCAGTCTCGGTTTAATGATTTCCCAACCCACACAAAAAGCAATGCAACACAAAAGTAGAACCACACGAAACTAAACCACACGAGAAAAACACAAGAACATTTCGAACCAGCGATGGTTCAAGCAAACATTAGTACTGCCCCAATGCATGAAATTCGTTGTCAATGTCCAAATCAACGTCTCTGTCTAGAGCGAACATGAGTTCTCTACTGGTGTGGTACTGGCGCACATATCCGCTGTCGGGGTCAACGTAGCAAGCGGTTCCGTTTTTTCGGAAACGGTACCACACGGTTCGGCGTGGGTCGTGATGGTTCAGAAACTCCAGGTCCAGGTATCCGTTGAAGTAATTCGCTCGGTTTCTGCCAATGTGGGCCTTGATTGTCTGGTCTGAGGTGAAAACGTGCAGATCCAAGTTTCCGGTGTGGTTCTGGCTTGTTTGGGGGTTGTATAGGATTTTGCTGTCGCGCAGGACGTGGTAAGCAAGCCCGGTCCAGCGAGGGCCGAGTCTGGGCTGGATCTTGATGAGAACGTTGGTTGCGGAGTTGTATTCCCGGTAGGTTGCGGTTTCTTCCCGCTGCTTGATCCGTAGGACGATTGGTTTGATCCGGTCCGCGG
>CASBQM010000872.1 GCA_949127645.1 Synechococcales cyanobacterium PMM_0036 | reverse complement strand
TCTGGGCAGAGGTATGAGCTATTAAATCAACAGCCACACTGCTACCAATTCGCCCCCGACCTCCCAAAATTAAGACTCGGTTCGCCATGCTTCACTATCCTGCACTAGCATCACTTCAGTTGCGTTTCAGCACGGAGTCAACTGTTGATTTGAATGAACTCTGTACGTCTTTAATAACCTGCGCCAAAGGCTGCTGAGATTTGAGAAACGCACGAGCGCAATTGCGACCCGGCATTCCCGAAATCGATCCACCGGGATGGGTTCCGGCTCCCGTTAAATAGAGATTTGCGATCGGCGTTTCATAGTTGGCGAGTTCGGGCAGCGGTCGGAAGAGAATCATCTGTTCCAGCGTCATATCAATATGGTAATAATTGCCGTTGTATGCACCCAGGCGATCGCCCAATTCCGCAGGGCTTTCTACCTGACGCGCAATCAGGGCTTGCTTCAGGTTGGGCGCATAGTCTGCTAGCTTGTCTAAAACGCGATCGGCAACCTTGTTTTTCAGCTCTTCTGTCCACCCAGTGCCCTGCTGTCCTGTGCCCTCTAGTCCCTCAATTTTGTAAGGAGCAAAGAATTCAATCCAGAGCGTGTGGCATCCGGGGGGAGCCATTGTTGGGTCAAGCATCGTGGGCTGCACGATATACATAGATGGATCAGCATCAGGAATACGACCGATCGCAGGTTCACTATGAGCAATTTCCACTTGCTTGACCGAATCTGCAATCAATACAGAACCCATAAGATACTCATCTCGATGGTTATGATGCTCAAACCGCAGCGGTTCAGACATAGCACAGTCGATCTTGAGAATTGTCTCGTTATTGTTGATAATTCGTCGCTCTAGGCGATCGCGTAACTCAGGATCAGCCGAGTCTGTGTCGCCAGGAGCAACCATCTGTAGGAACAAACGCTTGGCATCAATGTTGGAAATTACGCCGCGCGTGGCGCGATATTCTGTTCCTCCTTGAACCCGAACCCCAACGGCTCGACCGTCATCAATTAAGACTTGCTGGACAGATTGATCGGTCAGAATCTTCCCACCTAGACTTTGCACTAGGTTGACCAAAGCCTGTGTCAAAGCACCTGTCCCGCCTTTAGGACGTGCCATACCGGGGTTATGCCGCATCGCCATCATAATGGCACCGATCGACATATTCTTGTTGCTGGGTGGCGCACCTAACTCTGAGGCAAGCCGAGCTAAAGGAGCCTTGAGAAATTCAGAGTCAAACCACTCATTCAGGTTGTCCTCGGCACTGCTAAGCATGGTGCGGAACAAATCGAGCGTTTTGTTTGAGAACCCAACGACTGACAGCAAATTCTTCAGCTTAGGTACGTCATAGTTACCAATAATATCGATAATAGATTTCGGCGGTGCGTTGAAGATGGGAATGATCCCGTACAGAAGACGCTGCCAGAAGTCAACAAATTCTGCATATTTCTGAGCATCTCTAGGACTAAATTGAGCAATTTCTGCGCAAGTCTTCTCAACAGATGCATGGGCTAGAAAATACTTGCCATCAGGATGAGGGCAGAACACTACTGGGTCGCAGTAAAGATACTCTAGACCATATTTTGTTAGCTCTAGCTCTTCTACAACGGGTCCTAAATGAATGAATTCGTGATCGATCGCACATCGATTAAATATGAATCCTGGCGCTTCATCTGGCATCAGCTCTTCTGTCGTCGCACCGCCCCCTGGAATGGGTCTTTTCTCTAGAAGTAAAACGCTGTAACCTGCCTTGAGCAAATAAGCAGCACAAGTCAGCCCATTGTGACCTGCTCCAATAATGACGACATCGTATGACTGCATGAGAAACGCCTTTAAGGATAGAATTCTAACGGTGTAGATTGCCTTTGATATCAGAATAGAGAGTTCCTTGAGCGCGATCGTCTGTCTTTGGAAAGAACCCAAAACACTCTCGGGCAAATCTAGCAGTTAAGTCTAGCAGCTACGTCTAACTCTCTACTTTGACGAACGTCCAATCGAGCGCTTTAATCGGAGCCTTTTGCAATGCTTCAATCAGATCATCACTATTCTTATACTTAAGTTCAGGCAGATAGGAAGCTTCAACATTAACTGTAAATTTTTCATCTTCAAACGGCCAGGGTTCCACCGTTAGATGCCCGTCGCTCAGCTCGCGCACATCGTAGCGCTGACCATCAATACCGCTCGTGATTTCCAGCGCACGACCATCCTCAGGAATTTCCTTTTGCGCCAGAATAAGAGAAAAGCGATCGCACCACTGCATAAACTGATAGGCTCGCTCTGCGTCTTCTTCACTAATACTCAACTGCTGACGATAGGTTTTCTGAAGCTGCATCTGACCCTTCAAAAATTGATCCCATTCAGGCGATGCACCCTGCTTATCTTGAGTTAAATAGCAAACGTGTTTAGAGATTAATAACGTGACCCAGCGCCCTCGATAGCGGGCGTTATTCACCAGCTCTTCCAATGCACCGAAAGAGTCGCTTGAACCTAGCCTAAAATCCAGCGGCGCACCCGTCGGCGTTAGCTGGTTCCCTTCCCATTCTTTTGCTAGGTCATCATGGTGAGAAATAGCGGCTAGCGTCTCGTAAAGACGTTCGGGCGAATCTTGTTTGCGCCAATGTCCTCCAAGTTGAGCCGCAAGCAATGCGTGTGCCCGATGATAAATGACTTCCCAGCCATTCTCAATTAAATTAACAATCATAATTTTTAGTGTTTGCCAAGTTTTTGTTCGGCGGGTATTCACCAATTATTGTCTAGCAGAGGAAAGAATTTTATTACTATCTTTAGCTAGATCTATGCGATCGCGTTCTACTGTTTCAGCGCCAGTGCGGAGACATTAGACTCATTGAGCTTATGCACCAATCGCTGAGCCTGATGTTCATACAAAAATATTCCCAGCGTGGCGGGAAGATTAATCATCAGTTTTTTAGCTACACCGATATCACAGCCCGAAATCAGAGCAATTTGATTTGCGCCTTCAGTAATGGCATAAGAAGTTAGAGCCTGTTCAATCCGCACCTGCCACTGCTGGGGAGCCAGTTCTCCTCGCTCAATCCACTGAAGACTTTGACTCGTCGCTAAAACAATCAGCCGCGCCCCCACATACAGCCGGATATCTTCAGAAGGCATCAGTTCAGGTAACTCTTGACTATTACGCTGATACAGCACGGGCACAACGCCATAGCCATAGGCAATTTCAGATAGCAGCTTTCCGTTGAGCGTATCGCCTGCCTCAATGCTATATTCCGTCACCAGCACCGTTTGCTGATTGAAATGAAATAGGCTGATGATATTTTCACCAAAAGCTGCGGCAACAAAAACTTCGGCAGAGAGCGCCGAGCCACACAACACCTGAGCGTAGGGAAATAAACGCGTGACGCTGTTACTAAAATGCTGGTCATAAGTACGAATAACCAGACGGCTATGGGGATTGATC
>CASBQM010000871.1 GCA_949127645.1 Synechococcales cyanobacterium PMM_0036 | reverse complement strand
CAATAATGCTCATGGGCGTGAGCAGGGGCAAACTGCGGTTCGGCAACTCTACCGTCTCGTAGGCGATCGCCGTCACCCCTGAGCTAATCAGCACTTCAGTCAAAGGGCGGTTGGCAGCTAAGTGTAAATAGGTAAAGAGAATCTGATCTTTTTGAATGAATTGATACTCGCTAGACAAAGGTTCTTTAACTTTTACAACTAGCTCTTGCTCCCAGGCGATCGCAGCAACATCGACAATTTTTGCCCCAGCTTGCAAATAGTCTGCGTCTGTAAAACCTGCGCCTATCCCTGCGGAAGTTTCTACGTAAACCATATGACCGCGATCGGTCAAACCTCTGACACTGCTTGGGCTTAGCCCTACACGAAATTCCTGATCTTTTGTCTCTTTAGGCACACCAATTTTCATAACACCTCAATGTCGATCGTAATTATTTGAGCGCTAAACCTCCCCTATCTTTAGCTTAAATCTGTTGATAAAATCGTTATTCGCAAGCAATGCATAGAGAAAATAGAATCTCAATCAGTTGACTAACCTCCAAACCAGTGATAGCTTTGGTCATGTCAATGTAAAAAGTCAGCCTAATTTGAATTTGTATCTGCGCTTGCTCACTTGAGTAATTTACCCAGGTTTACCAGGGTATTCGAAGGAGCGAATGTTCAAGAACAGATTCAAAGCGGAGGAACCAAAACTTGGGGCGCATTCTCAAGGAACTAAGAAAGTTAGGGTAGGTTTTGGATCAATCCAGCTACTGAACTCTGCTTTTTTATGACCTCGAAAAAGGGTACCTCTCAACCCTAGCCCGTCAGCTAACTCCGTCGGCACTGAGAGGAGGCTGAAGAATCAGAATTTTTTAGACTGGTTTGCTTCAGTATCCTCAGGCTTGTGTGGGTCATTTTCTCTCCTGATTTTTATCAAATTGGGAGTGTGAATGTTGTACGCGATCGCATTAGACTCTGAGGAGATGATAGTGACCTTTGAATCTGGCAAAGCGTCAGAGGGTTTAGCAATTGATCCGGTAGCGGAATCTTGCCTGATTTTCGGCGCTACTGTTTTCAACCTATCCCGTGCCTTCAGGGACAGACAGGCATTCAACAGCTCTGGTCTGCAAATATTCACCCCTCAGGAAGGCAGCTTTAGACTTTTGCACCTGTATCGTGATTGAACCCTGTATCGTGATTGAACTGTGGCTTAAGGCTAATGCCCTGAGCTAGATTTTATGTCCGGAGTTTCTGCCCTCGTTAGTTAGAGTATCTGAAATAGTTAGAGTATCTGAAATGGATTTGTTAGAGTATCAAACCAAAGAGCTGTTTCGCCAGATGGGCATTCCTGTACTGCCTTCTCAAAGAATTGCCCGACCCACCGACGTTAAAGAGCTGAAAATTCCCTATCCTGTGGTTCTGAAATCTCAGATTCACACGGCAGGACGTAGCAAGACAGGTAGTGTTCGGTTAGCAGAAAACACTATCGATGCCATAGCATCTACCCAAGCTATCTTTCACCTACCAATTATGGGTCAATATCCAGAGGTTGTATTGGCAGAGCCGAAGTACGAAACCGACTTAGAATTCTATTTGGCGATCGTGCTTGATAACGCAACTCGCCGCCCACTGTTGCTGGGTTCCCAGTATGGGGGGCTTGAGGTCGAGTCAAAGCTAGAACATATTCAGCGAGTAATCGTCGATCAAGAATTTTCTCCTTTTTATGCGCGCCGTCTGGCTCTAAAAATGGGGCTTAAAGGAGTTCTGATTCAGTCAGTCAGTGCAGTCATTGAGAAAATGTATCAGTTATTTGTACGTCAAGATTTAGACTTATTAGAAATTAATCCCTTAGCCGTAACAGCAGAGGGTGAGCTAATGGCGCTAGACGGCAGGGTGACTGTCAATGATGCAGCTCTGGGTCGTCAGGACAATTTGGCATCTATGGTTGCCAGCAGCCGCAATCAAGCCTATCAAGCTCAAGCCTCGGTTTCCTCAAGGTTGACCTGTCGGTTCAAGCAAGTGGAAACAGATGGAAATATAGGCATAATTTCGGCGGGCGCTGGACTGACAATGACCACTCTAGATTTGTTGAAACAGGCTGGAGGTAAGGCAGCAAGCTTTATTGACTTAGGGGAAGCCTATCGATATTGTCTGCCACAGCTCTCGTTCACTGAGCATTTTGAGCAAAGTCTATCGCTCATGGTTCAGGATAAATCGTTGAAGGTGTTGCTGATTAACCTCATAGGTACTTCAATCTCCTGCCTTCAAATCGCCGAAACATTTGCTGACTCTATCAAGCGGCAGTCTTTGCAGACTCCTCCTTTGTTTGTTCTACGCTTGGTCGGTACACAGTTTCATCAAGCTCGAGAACTCCTGATACCTATGGGAATCTCGGTAGTTGAGCAGCTAGACAGCGCTGTTAACCAGGCAGTTGCTCTCACTAAGATTAATCCCGTCCGGGAACTAAATACCTCTAGCTCTCGCTTTAGGGCTTGACTTTAGAGAGTTTTTTCCAAGACTATCTGTTACGAGATATATAGCTTTCCCGATCGCCCTCACCCTAAATCCCTCTCCCGCTCTGGGAGAGGGACTTTGAGAAACTCTTGCTCCCCTTCTCCTGCTTTGGGAGAAGGAGCCGGGGGATGAGGGCTGATTTGAGTTGTACATCAGGTATTTGCTTTAAGACCCTCTGTTTCACGATCGTAAGACGCACCATTTATGGATTTCACATTCAATAGTCGGGTTATGGTTATGGGTATCGCAGAACCCATGAGTTCTGTTTACGTGCCCATCATGAAAACCTATGGAACCCAGATTGTGGCGGGTGTGAGCGCGGGGCATGGTGGGCAGATGATTTGTGGCATCCCTGTCTTCGACATGGTGGGTCAAGCCTTAGCCCAGAAGGGTCTAGTGGAGACCGCTATTTTGCTGGTAAAACCTTACGAGGTTTTGGATGCGGCTTTAGAGGCGATCGCTGCCGGAATCCGCCAGTTGGTTATCGTCACAGAAGGGGTGCCGCCCTTAGACATGGTGTCTTTGGTACGCAAAGCCGAGATTACCGAGACTTTGGTGGTTGGGGCAAACTGTCCCGGCATCATTGTTCCAGGACAAATCTTGCTAGGCACCCATCCTCCTGCCTTCTATATGCCGGGACACGTGGGCGTAATTAGCCGCAGCGGAGCATTAACTTATGAAGTCGCCTGGGAGCTGACTCAGGCGGGGTTGGGGCAATCGATCGCCGTGGGCATTGGGGGCGATCGGATTTCGGGTTCCTCTTTTCAACAATGGCTGCAAATCCTAGAGGAGGATGAGCAGACAGAGGTGATTGTCCTGGTGGGCGAGATGGGCGGCAAGGGCGAAGAGATGGCGGCTCACTATGTTGCAGAGGCGATCGATAAGCCCGTGATTGCCTATGTTGCAGGGCATCGGTTGCCAAATCCTCTAGGCGCTAGCGCTTCCCGGTTGGCAGATCTGCACAATAGCCCAGGCTCCGCTGAAGGTAAAATTGCAGCTTTCCAACAGGCGAACATTCCCTTAGCCGATCGCCCCTCTCAGATTCCGAGTTTGGTTAAGCGTGTAATGTGGGCTGTCCAGCATTAAGGGCTGTCCAGCATTAAGGGCTGTTCAGCATTGAGGTGGGCTGTTCAGCATTGAGGTGGGCTGTCCAGCCTTAAGGTGGGCTGTTCAGCGTTAAGTGTCCATTAAGCAAGAGGCTCAGAGTGCTAGTGCTTAATGGTCAGATTGCCGACAAATGCCAAAGACAGAGGTGTAGCCATGCAGAAATGTAGTGTTACCCACAGGACCAATTTCACCATTGCAAAAGAATCCGCTTAACGGCACATGGGGAAAATATTGGCTAAACAGATCAGAGTCAAAATTGGTCTGATCATAGAGTCCTTGACCTCTGCCCATACAGGCAAACATCAGCGCACCCACAGGGGATGGATTAGCGTTTTTTGGATAGCGCTTTAGCAGCATTTCCAAATCGGTAGCCGATGCTTCGGCATCTCGCAAATGAAACTGAATGCGCTGCCCCGGACGGACGCGATCGCCAATCGCAACCGCACCCGTGCGAGGGTCAACCCCTAGCAAATTGCGAATCAGAAAGTCGCCCTGATCAAGCTGCTGCTTGAAGGCGCTCTGAGCAATGCCTACAAACAGCGATCGCTGAGCGGTTGTTCTATCCTCTTCGCTCAAATCTTGAAACATTCCCTGCAAAATCTCTAGCGGCGTACGGGTCAAGCCACAGGAAATCTGGTCTTCTCCCTGCTCCTCTAACTTCAATAAAACGTTGCGTTCGCCTTCCACCACGCGGTAGGTTTGCCCGATCGGACGGCAGCCCTGCGCCACGATTGTTTCCATCACAATATTGCCGCTCAAGGCTACGCCCACCACACCATCCCGATAGTAGCGATCGTCTCCAAACAAGCCGCTGCTGCCCGAAAAAGAGCTGACATCCGCCAACCCTCCTACTTTAGCCGCATCTGGATAGGCAAAATCTAGCCCCTGCAAAAGCTCGTTAACACCAGAGGAACCCGGCGCAGCCAGTAAAATAAAGTGCGGCTGGTCTTGAGGAGATACGCCAATTAAGTTGACCCAGGCATCTGGCGGCCCATCCAAATCGGGCAGGTTCTCTGTGTCAATGTGAAACGTATGGATATCGACTTCAGGCAACCGGGCTAAAGTCAAGCTAATAGCCGCTTCCCCTTCAATCTCCTGAACTTGCTGAGTTTCATCTACGCCAATTACGCCACCGCCGCCACATCCGAGCAAAACTGGAATGGAGAGATGCTCTTTGAGTAGAGGCAGCAGCCGAGAATACTCGCTGGCAAAGGCAGATGAGATAAAAACAAACCCCAGATCCGCAGTGTCTTGCAGACAAAGCTGGGCTTGCTCTGCCACATCTTTAACGGCAGCTTCGAGCGAAGGGCGCGTCGATATGGCACTAGCCCACTTCATTGAAGAATGAATCGTTGGGTCTTTCATCATCATTTTCCTTGACGAGTCTCGATTTCAGGATGGACGTAATCTGAATAGCCTAACAGCCTCTATTATTAGCCTTTTCCAGAGACTTCGCTCAGCAACTTCACTCAGCAGCTTCGCTCAGCAAATTTGTCTAGCAGTTTACAGTCTGTTGAGGCTAAGTCGTCATCTGTCTGGCAATCAACTGAGCAAATAATCCTTCCTGCTGAGCTAGCTCGTCAAATGATCCCTGTTGCACGACTCGCCCCGCTTCAATCACATAGATGCGATCGGCATGGCGAATGGTGCTGAGGCGATGGGCAATGACGATACGAGTTACCCCCAGAGAATCGAGGCTTTCGGTGACGATCGCTTGCGTCCGGTTATCTAAGGCGCTAGTCGCTTCGTCGAATAGCAAAATCTGAGGCTTGAGGGCCAAAGCTCGCGCAATCATGAGCCGCTGCCGCTGACCGCCAGAGATATTTGATCCGCCCTCGCTGACAAACGTATACATCCCCATCGGCATTGCCCGCACATCATCTGCAAAGCCCGCACGCTCTGCCGCTTCCCAAGCTTCACTGACGGCAAGCAAAGCGCTAGCCGAAATATTGGCAAAGATGCTACCTGCATTAATTCGGCTATTTTGCAGCACCACTCCCAACTGTCTGCGTACAGCCGTGATATCCAACCCAGACAGATCCTGTCCATCGTAATAAATACTGCCATCGCTAGGCGTATCAAAGCCCAGCAGCAATCGCAGCAGAGTCGATTTGCCGCTGCCAGAGGGACCCACCAGCGCGATGAATTCTCCTGGCTCTGCTTGAAAGCTGATTTGATCGAGGGTCAAAGGTCCATCGTCTCGATAGCGGAAAGTGACGCGATCGACCTTAACACGCCCAGTGAGCTTGCCCGGATCAGCCTTATCGGGATCGACCTCTGGCTCAGCGGCTAGAATAGGCTGCGATCGCTTCCACAAAGTCACCACCTCTAGCACAGAAGTAATGGCATTGCTGAGGCTGGTAGCGCCGCTAATAAAAATCCCAAAGGCGGCGCTGAAGGCGAGAAACCTGCCCGTAGAAAGCCCTGTTTGTCCCACAGACTGTGCCTGCCCAATCACAATCACCGTCGTCCAAAACAGCAGAGTTGCCGTCAATCCCGGCATCACAGTATTAAAAATTGCCACGCCATCTTGAATCTTCTGAGTGCTTAACTCAAGCTGGAGCTGTCGCGTGTATTTTTGTCCCCAGGTGGCAAAGGCGCGCTCCTCAGCCCCAGCGCTCCTCAGCTTGGGCACAGCCTCAATCAATTTCACCAACAAGCCATAAATTTCGCCCCGTAGCTCCAGTAATGGACGAGTTTGTTGAAGTAGCAGCGCCCCAGAAGTAGCGGTGAAGGCGATCGCCACCACTGCCACGACACCCGCCACTAGCGCCAGACTGGGGCTGTAAATCAGCATCAGCCCAAAATTTAGCAGCGCAAAAAAGCCCGTCAGAATGGTGCGGAAAGTAGTGCCCGTTAGCTTTCTGCGAATTTGGCTAATGCCTGAAACGCGAGACTCCAGATCGCCGATCGTATATTCCCGGAAAAAAGTCGGCTTCAGCTTGAGCAACCGATCCCAAACGGCTCCCTGCATTGAGGCTTCAGACACCGTTTCTAGCCGCATTGTGGCTAAACCCTGCACTAGCTCTAGGCTGACAGAACCCAGCGCAAAGAACAGTAAGCCTAGCCCAATCTGGATGAGCAGATTGCGATTGCCCGTCGGCAGAGCGATGTCAATTAAGATGCCTGTAGCGAGCGGCACCAGCATTCCTGCTAGCGTACTGGCAATCCCCATGCTGAGCAGAATAATCAGATTCTTGCGCTGTCCTTTAAAAGCGAACTTCACCAAATCCCAGGCTTGCAGCACCGATTCAGGAAAAGAGCGATAGAAAATGTAGGCGCTCGGCTCTAGACCTGACGCAATCTCTGCGTTCACTCGGGGATAGCGTCGCTGAGAGGAGGGCTGCATTTCTGCCTGCGGGTCAAAAATGACATAATGATCACCCGCGATCGGTAACAGCGCAACCGGGCGTTTGCCCTGACGCAGATAGGCAATAATAGCGCTACCATCCTTTTCCCACCATTTGTCTCGCAGGAGAACCCGTCGCAGCCGGAGTCGAGAGGATCGAGCGATCGCCTCCAATGGGTCACGCATTCGACTCGCATCTTCTGCCTCCATCGCTGGCTTAATGGCAACACCCAATGCTTTGCCCACAGATCCAGCCACCATCAGCAGATCATCCGCCTCCGCAAACTGATTGGCAGGTCTAGGCTGAAGCAAAGCCACTAAATCTTTGAGCGTGTCTTGTGTCACCTGACGATTGAGTTGCTGTCTTTTTTGAAACCTGAAAAATTCTACTTGAGTCTCCTCAGCGGCAACTAACTCAACGCCCTGTAGAAAACGGCTATGGAGATGATTTAATCCTGCAACTACAGTATCGATCGCATCTATCTCTGCTGTAGATTGCACTAAAATCTGCACATCATCCGTAGATTGCACCCACATTCCACTTGCCAACGGCAGGATACCCGATTCGGAAATCAATGTTAATGAGTCGTATCCCAACCACTGTGCCTCTCCCTGCTGACACTGTATCCATAGCACCTGATCTTTAGGTGGCTGAAAGACCTGATCTTTGACTAGAGAAACATAGCGATCGAAATGAGCGGGTTTAGCAAAAACAGTATGCGGTAGCCCTTTCACCTGCGCCAATTGATGAACCCATGTTTCCACAAGCGGCAAAAGAGTGGGCAGATCAGCAGTAGCGATCGGCTGTTCCAACAGCTCTGCGGGTTCTACAGCCACCGCCAGAATACCCAGACGATTCTTGATGATTAAGCCGTCGGCATGGCTCAACGTAGCGCTAAATAGAGCTTCTCCAGGCTTAACATCAAATAGGTATCGACGTTCGCCCTCTGGAGCATCCTCTACGATGGTGACGACAAACAGGGCGATCGTTCCAGATTGCACTGTCCAAACTAGGCTGGAATCGCTCAGCAGCAGGGGCAAATTTCCTTGGAGAATTTTGGGCTTTATCATAGTGCAAAGTCACGGGGCGGGATCGGGACGTGAATCATGACAGAACTGCCTACAGAGCGATTATCCTGCTAAGAACTTCAAAGTTTTGTTTTGTAAATCCTAAAAAAGACTTTATTTTGTAAACTTTTGCGATCGCAAACCTAGCTCATGATCGACTCCAAGCGATGTAGTCAGAGTTCATATTGATTTCAATCAATTAATCTCGTTTATTCTATTGGCAATCACTTTTCAAACACTTTCATTAGACACGAGAGTGTGACTCGCTACACCTCCATTCAAAATTCAATATCCTACAATAGAGTTGTGAGTAGCTTCAAGGCAAACAAATACGATATGTATTTCTAAGTTTTCCAAGGTAGCTTCTAACCATATCCCAAGATTTCTAAAAATTTCTTAGGATAAGTAAGTCAGGTCAACTTTTGCCATGTGAGTAACCTGAGAAATCAACATTCAAATTATCGATTGGAGGAATTATGTCCGTACAACACGAAAGCGAAGAACTCAGCCCAGAAGATCTTGCCAAAGTCTCAGGTGGTGAAGATGGCGGCTTCCTTCATCAAACTGAAGGTGAGCTAGGTCAGGAAGATCTGGCTAAAGTCTCAGGCGGCGAAGATGGTGGCTTCCTTCATCAAACCGAAGGGTCACTAAATCAGGAATCCTTTACTACTCCCAGTGGAGAATCCAAATAGCTGACATTGAAGGCGAGCGGTGTAGGGAACAGCCGGAAGGCGTTGCCTTATAGACGCAAGCAGAAAACCGTCTCATCTCTACAGGTCACTGACCCAACTAGATGAGACGGTTTTTTAGTGGATTATTATCCTGCCTCACTCATGATCAGTTTGGAGTAGTGTCCTTTTTCCTGCCATAGAGAGTCGTGAGTTCCTCGCTGCACAACCTTACCGCGCTCCAGCACAATGATTTCATCGCAGTCTCGAATGGTGCTGAGCCGATGCGCCACAATCAAACAAGTACAGCCCCGTCGGCGCAGATTGCGATCGATAATTTTTTCAGTTTCCGCATCCAGGGCGCTAGTCGCTTCATCCATAATCAGAACCGTCGGATCATTGACCAAAGCTCTAGCAATCTCTAAACGCTGCCGCTGGCCGCCGCTTAAATTCGACGCTCCTTCAATGAGCGGCGCGTCATAGCCGCCTGGAATAGACAGAATCACCTCATTAATTGCCGCATCCTGACAGGCTTTTTCTAAGATCTGATCAGAGATAGTAGAGTCCCATAGCGTGAGATTTGCCCGAATACTATCTGCGAATAGCAGGATGTCTTGATCGACCACTGAAATGGAATTGGTGAGAACCGATCGCGGAATCTGACTTCTAGACAGACTATCAAAATTAACCTCTCCTTGCCAGGGTTCATAAAGCCCTGAAATAATCTTCGCTAGGGTTGATTTTCCTGAGCCGCTGCCCCCAACCAACGCCACGCGCTGTCCCGGCTTGATCGAGAGATGAAAGTCTTGAATTAAAGGAGGCGTGACCCGGCTATAGCCATAGGTAATGCCTTTCAGCTCGATATATCCTTGCAGCCTGTAGGATGAGCGCATTAGAGACAGTTCATAGTTTCCGGGTTGAGTCTTAGCCTGCTCTACCCGCTCTTGTTCCGCTCGATCCTGCTCTGCCTTCAAAGCCGGATCGGTAGCGTTATCTAAGACATCATCCAAGCGCAGAAGATTACCTTCCAAATCCTGGAGCGTACTGCCAAATCGCACTAAGTTATTGACTGGTCCTAAGAAGTTCGCCGTCAAGAGTTGAAAAGCTAACAGCATCCCGATCGTCATCTTGCCCTGAATGACTTGCCAACCCCCAATGCTGAGCAGAAAAACCGTGCTGAGTGAGGTAATGAGCGAGGGCAGCAAGCTCAACTTTTGGTTGACCAAGTTTAGCTCTTGTTGCGCATTGGTAGCTTTAGTGTAGTAACCTGCCCAGCGAGAAAAGAAGTCTGACTCTAAGCCAGAGGCTTTCAGAGTCTCAATGCTTTGCAGTCCGGCGATCGCCACACCATTCACCTTGCCATAATTCTGCGCCACGGTGATGTTAGCATCCACCCGCTGCCGAGACACCCACTGCAACGCCAGCACATTAGCGATCGCAAACACTACCACTACCAGCGTCAATAGCGCATTGTATCTCAGCATAATTGCCGCATAGAAAACAACTAGCACCACGCTAATCATCGTTGTGGTGAGCTGTCCGGTCAAAACGCTAGCCACGCGATCGTTAATCCGAATGCGGCTGCTAATTTCTCCTGAATAGCGCTGAGCATAGTAGCTTACGGGTAATTTCAGCAGATGCCAGACAAATTGACTAGACATCGCCACTGACAGCTTAATTTTGAGCTTGCGCAGATACCGCAACTGAAGTGCCGTCAATAAGCCCTGTCCCACGATCGTCAGCAGCATTCCACCTAGCAGGTAAGGAACCCAGTCCAATCGGTGTCTGATTAGTACATTATCCACAAATACCTGACTTAACACCGGCACTGCTAGATTGGGAATCACCAGCAGAAACCCTGCCGCAACACAGTAAGCCAATGCTGCCACCGAACTTCGCAACCGGTTCTGTAGAGCCTCAATCACGCTCTTTTTCTTACCGCCCTTTTGGAAGCTCACACCTGGCTCCATCAGCAAGACGATACCCGTATAGCCCTGATTGAACTCTTCTAGCGCAATTTTTCTCCGCCCGACTGCTGGATCGCTAACATACGCCCGCTCTTTGTCAAACCCTTCCACCACCAAAAAATGATCAAACTGCCAGAAGATAATGTAGGGAGGCTGCAATTCCATCAGGCTGGGCAACCCTTTCTTAAATCCCTTCGCATTCAAACCATACATCTTGGCAGCCGTTAAAACATTAGCAGCCGAACTACCATCCCGCGAAACGCCACAGGCCTGACGGAGTTCTGCTAACGGCACAATACGACCGTAATAGCCCAGCATAATTCCTAGCGCCGCCGCACCACACTCCACCGCCTCCATTTGAAGCAGCGTTGGAGCTATGACCCGATCGCTTTTCTGACTCCGCAGTTTTTGCCAACGCTTCAGCAACGTTTGTCCATACTCTAGCGGTTGCTTGTGATCCAGCAGCAATCTCACCATAGGAAATTTAAGAGAACTTTAGATTCAGAATCTACTTGAGAAAGGGGAAAACAAAGCTGATGGGAGCGCGATCGCTCAGCGTCACTCTGGCAGTAGCGGGCGTACCGCCAGACAGCTTTTGATTAGGTCCCTGAGACATCGACCATTGATATCCAGTGTCATTTACAGGATTAAGCTTAAGCTGGGCTAAAACCTCAATCGAAGCTGGAACATAGACCAGTGCCGCTAATTCCGAGTTACCGCCAATTCGCTTTAGCGCCGATGCCTGAGTGACCGAGCCTGAGGAAACCTCAGTAACCGTTGCCTCCAAACCGCCGAACTCCTGAATACTAGCCGTTTCAGGAATGATCAAAATGCGATCGCCAGGTTTAATTTGTTTCCCTTCAGCTATCGGGAAATAGCTAACGCCAGTCAACTGATTAGGATTAGAAGTATTTTCAACCAATAGTCCCTTAGATTCAACAAAAATGGGAATGCGCCCAATAACGCTCCAAAGCAGTGCCAAAACCACTAGAAAACCGATCGAAGCCAAAGGCAACCAGTCTTTAAGGTTAACAACCTGCATCAGTTGATCAAGCTGTTCGGGTGAAGAAACCTGCTCCAGCGCCTCTTTTCGGAATAAGCTATCTTGTTCACTTGCCATATTTTTTACGCCCTAGCTTCAAACTACGCCCTAGCTTCAAACCTTTACGCCCAACTGGTGCAACATCCAGTTAAATCTAGCCCTAGCAATCGAAAGCTGCTGCAAATCAGTAATATCTAGCTCTCCTGTGTAAGCTTGACTATCGCACAAACTGCACCCCGGCTCATATCTGGCACCTCCCTCTAGCTGACTAATGATCTGAAATAGTCGCTCGGCAGTTAAACTCGCTAAAGCTTGATAAAACCGAGAAGCAAACCCTGTATCCTGCTGAATTCTGGGCATCAGGGCAGAAATAGGAATCGACAACACCAAAGTCTCTTGATTAGCCTTCAACATATAGAGATTTGGAGTCATATCTAAAAACGCCGTTACTCCCAAAATCTCACCAGACAAGGCTTCAGCAATCTTTCTAGGCTGAGTATCCTGCGAAGCATTGAATGCCAACGATACAGAATTGCGCTTGCCCGAGTAGATAAACATGGAGAGGCTACCCTGAAGAATAATATCTAAGGCTTCCAAAGGTTGCCCCTCTCGAATATAAACTTCATTCTCCTTTAATCTTTTAACTTTTCCAGCGCTAGTCATCCAGCACATATCGCTATCATGCAAACTGCCGAATACAGAGAGCATGCTCTTAGTCATCTCTAAATGTGACTGAAGCATAAACTCTTTGGGCAGACGAGCGGTAATTTGCCACTGCTTACTAGAGAAAAGCATAGCGATCGCTCGGTAAAAACGGGTGCTAAAGCTTGCGTCTTGATGTAACTTATCAGCCAGGATCTGTCTATCAATTGCTAACACCAATGAATCTTCTAGAGCTGAGACAGCAAAAGGCAAAGGCTGATCACTAGACAGAAAGAATGAGCCAATGACATCACCACTTGTGTAGATAACCTGAGGAAAAGTTGAAGAAGCAATCTGCTCTGGCTGAAGTAAGTTCAGAGTAAGTTCTCCCTCCAAAACCAAGTATAGAGCGTTAAGATTCTCACAGGCTTGCAGGAGGCGATCGCCAGCCGTAATCTCTAACTTACTTCCCTCTAAAGTCATCCAATCAATATCGCTACTGCTTAGTTCTCTTAGTATAATCTCCGTCATGGCACCCCCTTAATATGTGGATGTAGAGCTATGAGAATTAGATGTGGGTAGTTCATTTAATCAATGCTATAGATTAGCATTTGATTCCCATTATCTACAGTCTTCAGGAAGCCCTATCAGCGAGCCGTGACAATTACCGATAATAGTTAAAGATCAAAAGACATAGATTCAATCTCATCTATACATCTCTTCAAAAGAGAAGGGGATTGATTCTAGTCTTTAGAATCAATCCCCTCATCAATATTCACCTGGCACCGAGCTATT
>CASBQM010000870.1 GCA_949127645.1 Synechococcales cyanobacterium PMM_0036 | reverse complement strand
TACACAGGCTGGTTCCAGGGCATTAACAACCAGGAATTAGTGCATGGACGATTTGGCAAGAAGCGCGGAGTCTATCTTGGCGAAGTGATTCAGGTCTATGAGGATAGAGTTACCGTTAAATTACAGGCTCCCGTAAAGCCAGGGGATGGCGTTGTATTTGACAGTGGACATCCAGAGCTACAAGAAGAGGGCGGCAGAATTTATGCTGTAGAACATGAGAAGCAACGGTCTGTCTTAATGTTTGGTAGAGATAGATTAGACACAAAACGTATCCATGTCGGAGATAAGCTTTGGAAAACTAGCGATCCAGAGTTCGATCGCCAAGTGCGACAAAGTTATGCAGGTGAAGCCCCTCAATTTCAACAGCCGATTCAGCTTGAGATTTATGGTGAAGTGAACCAGCCCTTGGTGGCGATCGCCCGTGACCTGCAAGGACACATTGTTCAAGTGGAATCTGCGATGCCGCTAATCGAGGCTCATACCAAACCTTTGGATGGCGATCGGCTTCAGGAGCAGTTGGGGCGGCTAGGCAACACTCCTTTTTGTCTAGGCAAGCTCACCCATCATCTGAACGGCTCAGTCATGCTACCCATGAGCGAATTGAATCGTCTCCGGCGCGAGATTGTGGCGCAACTGGAAGCACAGCGATCGCGTCCTCAGCGCTGGCAACTTCAAACCGCATCCTATGTAGATTTGCTTCCGTCTGTCTCGCTTCTTGAGGCGATCGCCCCATCGCTGGTTGTGCTGGTTCGCAGCCTCCCGCAACTGCAAGCGGCTTTGAACAGTGGGATCAAGACGCTCTATTGTGAACTAGAAGATCCTCGTGCCTATCGAGAAGCGGTCAAGATAGTCCGCTTATCTGAGGAAAATGCCACAATCTGGGTTGCGCCACCTCGCATTACCAAACCGGGTGAAGACTGGATTTTGCAGCAGGTGCGCTCCTGTAATGCTGATGGTTATCTGGTGCGGAACTATGATCACCTGAAGTTTTTTGGGGGCGATCGCTGCATCGGTGATTTTCCCCTCAATGTCGCCAATCCAATTACGGCAGATTATCTGAAACAGATTGGATTAGAACGCCTCACGCCTTCCTATGATCTGGATATCAGTCAACTGGAACATCTTATTACCGCCTGTCCTTCAGACTGGTTTGAAGTCACAATCCACCAACATATGCCCATGTTTCATATGGAACATTGCGTTTTCTGCGCTTTCCTCTCCGAAGGAACGGACTATACTAACTGTGGTCGTCCTTGTGATACTCAGGATGTTAAATTGCGCGATCGCATCGGTATCGAGCATATCCTCAAGGCGGATACAGGCTGTAGAAACACGGTGTTTAACGGCAAGGCTCAGACCGGAGCCGAATATGTCCAGCATTTAATCAAGCTAGGCGTGCATCAATTTCGTCTAGAGTTTGTGAATGAATCTCCAGAGCAGGTGATACAGACGATCGTCAGCTACCAGAAACTCCTGCGCGGAGAAATTGCAGGTTCGCAGCTTTGGCGCGATCTGAAGCTACACAATCAGCTTGGCGTAACGCGCGGAACTCTAAGCAAAACCTGAAGTGATCCCTAAAGGGCAGCAGGTTGTGACGCAGGCTACAAATAGCGGTTTGATTGATAACGATCGACAATATTAGGCGATCGCTCTCTCTAAACAGGCTCAATTCATACGGGCAAATCGCTTGACCTTCGTAAAACAGCGATCCCCGATGTAAAAAAACATTGAAAAATTTTATGAAATGTTGCGGATACTTGATCCCGTTGCTAAGGTGTGCAGATAGCTCACCTGCTAACCCATCTGGAATAGGTCGTCTGAAATAGACCGTCTAGTATAGGTCGTTTGGCACTGAAGAGAGAGGCTCCGATGCGATATCTCAATTGCGATATCTCAATGTCTACAGCTCCCTGTTGAACAGTTTCTGTTGACAAGCATTGTTCCTTCTTAACCGATATTCTTTTTAATTTACCTACCTTTTCCACTTTATCTAAGCTGATTCCAAGACTCTTCAAGCGGTTGCCCCCATTGGCTAGAGTCTGAGTTTCCAAAGTCTCACTCCGTAATGTCTCCAGACAGGATATTTTCAGGAACCTGTAACCACTCATGAGGCAAGTTACTGCAAGCTGCGTCCTTTAAAGGACTTGATACCCGGACGCAAGCCACTCTAAATCCACGCATTCTATTCGACTGCATTCTAGATGCTCTGATTTCGGCAAGCTGATTCAGACAAGATTTGATCTCTCGAATGCAGTAAGACTCGTATTTAGGAGGTTTTGACTGTGAATATTGTAGGAAAAACGGCTCTGGTTACCGGAGCCTCGCGGGGAATTGGTAAAGCGATCGTTCTAGAACTTGCCCGTCAAGGAGCAGCAAGGCTGCTGCTAGTAGCGCGAAATCAGCAGCTCTTGATGGAAGTAGCGGAGGAAGTAGAGGCATTAGGCGCAGAAGCCGTGGTGCTGCCGCTCGACTTGACACAGGTGGTAGAAGTAAATGTGGCGATCGCCCAGGCATGGCGCAACTATGGAGCTATTCATCTGCTGATCAACTGTGCTGGCGTGGCGCATCAGGCATCCTTTTTACAGACAAAATTGCCGGATGTGCAGGAAGAAATTGCCGTGAATCTGGTGGGAATGTACACCATTACGAGATTTGTGGCGCGGCGGATGGTAGCAAAGGGCGAGGGCAAGATCGTCGCTAGAACTTCCGGCTCGACTCGAAAATTCGCCAAGATGCGTCTATCAATC
>CASBQM010000869.1 GCA_949127645.1 Synechococcales cyanobacterium PMM_0036 | reverse complement strand
TCTAATTCTAGCTCCAACTCTGGTTCCAGTAATGGGGGTAGCTCAGGTAGCACAATCCCATATTTACGTCTTTCTAAGACCAACCGCGTCAATGCCGATGGTTTAGTAGAACTCCAGCTAGAGCTGATGAAAGGCAACAAGGCGGTTGATAAAGTGGTGGCAGTCTCCGGTCAGCCTGGAAAACAGGTTTTCAAGTTGCCCAGTCAAAGTAAGTCAGGGTCTATGGAGCCTTTGCCAGAAGGAAAATGGGCTTTGGGTTCGCCTGAATGGGCGGGCGGCAAGGGCAACTATAGCTCTAGCTGGGGAGAAGGATTAGGCTCTGTTTGGGTAAGTGTGGAACCGACTATGAGTACATCGCGATCGGATATTGGGATACACTTTGACAGCAACGCTAGCTATTCACCGGGAACGGCTGGGTGTATTGGCGTGACCAGTAAAAGCGATTTACAGAAGGTTGTAAGTTGGTTCGACAATTCTTTTGTGCCGAAGACCGTAGTTGTAGATTGGGGTCTAGGTAGCGTAATCGCTTAGGCGGCTAATCAGAATAGGTAGTGGGGACATCTTGCCCGTGAAGATTTCCCCACTATGGCATAGCGCTACTGCGCTCACTCCATTTGTTTGGGCTGTAGGATCGGTCGCTGTTGCCCTAGATACAGCACCGCGACTGACGCGACTCCGATGAGAGAAAGCCCCGTATAATTGACAACTGCCCACCCCCAATCATTCAGCAACCGACCCGATAGAAATGTAGTAAACGCTACAAAGCTGAGCATAAGGAAGTCGTGAGCTGCCTGTGTTTTAGCTCGTTCGGTGGGCATATAGGCTTTAGTCAGCAATGTGGTAGAGCCAATAAACATAAAGTTCCAGCCAATCCCTAGCAACAGCAAAGCCCAAAAAAAGTGAGATGCATTTGTTCCCGTGAGATTAATGGCGATACACAGCCCGTTGAGAAAAATACCCATTGAGATCATGGTTAGGACCCCAAATCGAGCAATTAAATAACCTGTAAACAGCGACGGGGTAAACATGCCCAACACATGCCACTGAATCACTGAAGCAGCGGTGTGAAAGGGATGATGAACTGCAACCATCGCCAACGGTGTTGCCGTCATCAACAGCGCCATCACCCCATAGCCGATCATGCTGCCCAGCACCGCTACAATAAACACAGGTTGTTGCATAATTGCCCCTAAGTTACGTCCATGTTCCTGATGGTTTTGCGGTGAGAGCGGCGGTAAATCGATCGCACTCAAAACCAGCAGCGTCAGGATCTGGAGGAGGGCGATCGCCACGAAGCCCCCTGCAAAGGTGACAGGCAGCCAGTTTTTAGTCCAGGTTGCTAGTTCTGGTCCGATCAGGGCAGCCAGGATACCGCCTGCAATCACAATAGAAATCGCGCGCGAACGGAACGATTCTGTTGCCACATCCGCAGCAGCAAAGCGGTAATAGCCAACAAATCCGTTTGAGATGCCATAGAGTAGCATCGAGAGGCTAAACAGACCAAAATTCTCCACAAAGAGGGCATAGATGCCCAAGCTTGATCCTGATAATCCGACCAACGCTCCTGTCATAAAGCCAAGTTTGCGCCCCCGTTTTAAGATGAATGCGGCTGGAATAGTAGTCAGCATCGTTGCCAGTTGCAGAAGTGCCAGCGGCAAAGTAGCAAGGGATTTATCTGCGGCAAGTGTTGAACCAATGAGCGCCGCAATGATAAACAGAAGGATGCTGCCAGACATGGCGAGCGCCTGACAAAGGGCAAGCAGGAAAACGATTTTCTTGGCAGGGTTCATGAATCGGTGTAATCTAAATTGAAAAGCATAAGATGCCCGCTATCATGCCAGAGTCTACTGGATTCGTACAGGGATAGTTCTCTCTACTTTTATCAGATACAGTTGCTACCTTTACGAAGTTTGAAGGGTTAGGAAGCCTGTCAAATTTGATCGAAACCTGCTGCAAAAAGTTCACTACTTATCGGCGATCGCTGATTCTGGATAGTTTCGGTCTAAGCCTTGCTTGATCCATCGCAGACATTCTGGTTCAGAGCGAAATATTTTGGGTGCAGCGATATTGTTTAGTTCTGTAGGCGGATAGTGGTCGTAGAAGTACTTTTCAACCTGCTTGTAGACAATGATTAGGTGATGACGATAGGTATAGCGATCCTTAAAAAAATCTTGCTGAGTCGGTACTTCTGCACGTTTACTCAAATGTTCTTTAGCGATCGCCGTGATTCCCTCAATAGAGTTTGAGTAGAGTCTAGAGGGATTCACAAACTTGTGCAAAGTGCCATATCGACCTTGCTCTGACAAAAGCCTGTAGGTGTAAATCGACTGTCCAGCAATCTTGCTCTGCACATAGGGAATAATCAGATGTCCCCGATGAGAGACAGAGTGTTCGTAGAGGAAGCGATCGATCACAGTTCCTAGCCTTAAATTCTAGCGTCAGCGCTGATACTGATATAGCCCGAACCAATCGGCTTAAACTCTAAAGTTCAAGCCCCACAATTTAGGTAGGCTATATGTAAAGCTAAGCTACATAAAAGCCTTGAGCGCTTTACCCAATCATACTTCACCCTGTTACGCAGTAGGTACAAAATCTGCCCAAATTTACAGGACGGGCTTCACCGATGCAGGCTTTGGTTTGAGGTCGATCGCGCTTTTCATTGGCTCAAGTAATCTCAACTGTCGCTAAGACATGAAGATCGAAAAATGAAATAAACGTGGTTTTTGTACACTGCGGAATCAATTTTCGATTCTTCTAGAGCTTGCTTAAAGGGTGCTAGGGCATTCATTAAGCATTCCGCCTATTTACTCTTCTATATCCAAAAATGATTTTGCAGACTGCATAAATTAGTTTAAGCGCGTACAGGTTATATCTACAGAAAAGCTCATTGAGTTATTTCATGCTCTATTTTTGTTCAAATATTAATCTATTCAAAACTCAAAGCATGGGCATTTTTCTAATCTCAGCTATTTCTACCGATCGATACGGCATGAATCTCTCGAAAGGAAGATTCGGATAACCTCGGCGATCGCGCTATATTTATCTCCATTGGTAAATAAACAGATATTTCTCAAATTTACTCAAAACTAAATTTAATTAGCGAGGGATTATTATGCGCATTGCTCAGGTTGCCCCCCTTTGGGAACGCGTTCCTCCTCCAGCCTATGGCGGAATCGAGTTAGTTGTGAGTTTGCTGACTGATGAACTTGTGCGGCGAGGGCATGAGGTTACGCTATTTGCCTCTGGCGACTCCATCACTCTGGCGAAGCTTGAATCTATTCATCCGCAGGCTCTCAGGCTCGACTCAAGCGTGAAGGAGTACGGCATTTATGAAATGCTGCAAATGAGCCATGTTTACGAGCGAGCCAGTGATTTTGATGTGATTCACTCTCACATGGGATGTGTTGCTCTGCCTTACACAAAGCTTGTGAAAACGCCGACTGTACACACATTGCATGGCGTATTTACACCTGATAACCGCAAGATGTTTTCCCATGCTAAAGCGCAGCCTTACGTCAGCATCTCAAATACACAGCGAGATCTGGATTTGGATTTGAATTGTGTGGCAACTGTTTATAACGGCATTGATGTCAGTAGCCACAAATTTTTTCCTCAGCCTGATGAGCCTCCTTACCTGGCTTTCTTGGCGAGGATGTCGCCAGAGAAGGGTCCTCACCTTGCAATTGCTATTGCCAAAGCGACAGGCTTAACGCTAAAAATGGCGGGCAAAATTGATGTAGTAGATGTAGAGTTTTTTGAGAAAGAAATCAAGCCTCATGTGGACGGAGTCCAAGTCCAGTTTTTGGGCGAAGCTAACCATGAGCAGAAGAACAATTTAATGGGACGGGCGATCGCTACTCTATTTCCTATCACTTGGCGAGAGCCGTTTGGACTGGTGATGACGGAGTCTATGGCAGCCGGAACGCCCGTGATTGCGATGCGGATGGGTTCTACGCCTGAAGTGATTCAGCCTGGAGTATCAGGATTTTTATGTGACACGATCGAGGAATGTGTTGAGGCGGTTCGGCAGGTTGGCACTCTCGATCGATTGGCTTGCCGAGACTATGCCTCTAATCATTTCAGCGTTAAGCAAATGGCTGATGGCTATGAAGCCGTCTACAATCAGCTTCTCCAGGAGCGGTTTAGTCGCAATGGGCACTATCAGCATGATGTCCGCGTAGTGAGCTTGCCTGGGTAATGTGCCGAAGGTAATGCGCTTGTGGGCAAGGCGCTGAGATAGGGATTTGGTGTTATGAGTCACGATGCTCTAGTCAATGAGGTCAAGTAGGAGGTTCAAGCATGGCGAACGCAATTTCACAATCCTTTAGGTTAATTCCTAATGATCGGGTCTGCACTGCGACAAAGGCGATCGCCACTTCTCCAGAAGTCATACTGCCACGGGTTCCAGCCCGACAGGCGATCGCGCTGATCTCAGACCATGGCGATCCGGCGGCAGAGATTGGCAAAGAGGAAGCGGGTGGTCAGAATGTGTATGTTCGCCAAGTGGGTGAAGCCTTGGCAAAGCTTGGCTGGCAAGTGGATATGTTCACTCGCAAGAGCCGCGCTACCGACCCGGTGATTGTTCAGCATTCGCCCTACTGCCGCACAATTCGCCTCGTGGCTGGGCCAGAAGAATTCATTCCACGCGATCGCCTCTTTCCATACTTGCCGGAATTTGTGGACGCGTTTCAGAAATTCCAAACACAAGAGGGAATTAATTATCCTCTGGTGCATACCCACTACTGGATGTCGGCTTGGATAGGGCTAGAGCTGCGGAAGTTGAGCAATATTCAGGTAATTCACAACTATCACTCGCTAGGAGCCGTGAAGTATCAGGCAGTCGATCGCCCTACAATTGCCCAAACCCGAATGGATGTGGAGCGCCAAATCTTAGAAGAGGCGAATTGCATTGTGGCAACCAGTCCCCAAGAGCAGGAGCAATTGCGATCGCTTGTTTCCAAAAAAGGATACGTTGAGGTGATTCCCTGTGGTACTGATATTAGTAACTTTCGCGTCTTGTCTAAGCCTGAAGCAAGAGTAAAGCTTGGCTTTAACCTAGAGGATCAAGTGATTCTTTATGTGGGGCGATTTGATCCTCGTAAAGGAATTGAGACCCTAGTACGGGCTTTTGCACAGCTTAAGCATCAAGCCGCAGGTCAGGTCACAGATCAAGCCCCAGAGAAACCTTTGCACTTGGTCATTGTGGGCGGTAGCGAACCCGGTCAATCGGACAGTCTGGAACGATCGCGCATTGAAAAAATTGTGGATGAATTGGGCATCACCGACCGAACAATCTTTGCCGGACGAATTGGGCATGATGCTCTACCTGCTTATTATACAGCCGCAGATGTTTGCGTCATTCCCAGTCACTACGAGCCGTTTGGTTTGGTGGCGATCGAGGCGATGGCTTGCGGCACTCCGGTCGTCGCTTCAGATGTAGGCGGCTTAAAGTTTACGGTAGTACCTGAAGAAACAGGGCTACTAGTGCCTCCTCAGAACGAAGCGGCTTTTGCGGAGGCGATCGATCGCATTCTTACCGATGCTGTCTGGGCGTGCAAGCTGAGACGGCAGGCGGCTTCGCGGGTTCAAGAAAACTTTAGCTGGACAGGAGTTGCTATTCAGCTCAGCGATCTATACCGTCGCCTGCTAGCACAGTCCCTTATGCATCCCTCCTTCAGCCTGGAAAGAGATAGCAGCCTGGGAAGAGACAGCATGACGAAAGAGCTATCTGTGGAACCTGTAACCTTATCCTCTGATCCGCTTGTCAGGGCTTCCTAACCCAAGATCCTCAACTAAGATCGAAGATGGAATGTCCTATAAGAACATATCATGTCGGATATTATTGAACTAAACGGTAGAGTTTTTGTCCCCGCAGATCAGTTGCCCATTGCAGAGTGGGCTTGTGTGAATCCGACCAATCAATCTAACCTCACTCTGACCCTCAAAGATGATGATCTTTTTTTGATTACCGATACGCTCGGCAACATTTCAGGCTGTCTGGGTGACGGGGCGATCGATAGTATGGGTCTATTTGGGCAAGACACAAGGTTTCTGAGTCGCTCTGAGCTGCAAATTGAAGGGCGATTTCCTGTTTTGCTTAGCAGCAATGCTCAGAAGGGATTTGCCCTCTCGGTTTTGTGCGCTAATCCTCGAATTGATGACGATCGCATTCCTGCCGAAACTATTGGCATCCAGCGAGAGATTGCGCTAAACGGCGGTTTATTTGAAGAAACGACCATCACAAACTACAGCACAAAGACGATGAAGTTTGAGCTGTCGCTCACCTTTGATGCTGACTTTATGGATTTATTTGAAATCCGAGGCTTTAGCCGCCAGGGCAAAGGACGGCTACTGCGGCGAGTCATGGCAGACCCTACCATCAAACAAATTCCAGATCCTAAAGGTGAATTTCTGGTCAATTCTCCAGAGGATATGTCTGAGCTTCCTAATTCTCCGGTGCTATACTCTGCACCCACTGAACTGACGATGGGCTACCAGGGATTAGATGGCGATGTCATGGAGTCTCACATCCAGTTCTTGCATCGGTTGCCTGACCTGTTTAAGGGGTACACCGCCATTTGGCAAATGGAGCTAGAGTCTCACACGACCGAGCGCATCGGCTATCGGCTAGAAACATTGACCAACAGCCGCCCCGTTTCTAAAGTGAACGCGCCCCTAACGCTGATGCAGGCAAAAGCAGCCGAATCACAGGAGGAGGAAGAATGGCGGAACTCCATCACCCAAATTCGCTCGAACGATCGCGCCTTCAATCAGGTGATCGAACGAGCTGAGCATGACATTTACCTATTGCGTCAGACCTTTGAGCAGGGCAAGATTTTGTCGGCAGGAGTGCCCTGGTTTTGTACCTTGTTTGGGCGAGATTCGATTATTTCGGCTTCCCAGACATTGATTTTAGACCCGGCGATCGCCCGTGAAACCCTAACCGTTCTGGCGCAATATCAGGGCAAGATAGACGACGAATGGAAGGAAGAAGAGCCTGGAAAAATCTTGCATGAGCTACGTCTCGGCGAAATGGCGCGTTGCCATGAAATTCCCCACACGCCCTACTACGGCACGGTAGACGCAACGCCTCTGTGGATCATGCTCTACGCCGAATATTATGCCTGGACTTATGATCAGGCAACGCTAGACAAGCTGTGGGATAACGCCTTGGCGGCGATGAACTGGATCGATCGCAACCTCCAGAAGACAGGTTATCTTAGCTATGATCGGCGATCGAAGAAAGGCTTGATGAACCAGGGCTGGAAAGACTCTGGAGACTGCATTGTTTACCGAGACGGCACCCAGGCAAAGGGACCCATCACCCTCAGCGAGGTGCAGGGCTACGTCTACGCCGCCAAGATCCGTCTGAGCGAAATTGCCCGACTCAAGAAGCGAATTGACTTAGCCGATCGCTGGCAGGAAGAAGCTCGACAGCTCAAGATTCGCTTTAACCAAGACTTCTGGGTTACTGACTTAGATTTCTGCGCTTTGGCGCTAGATGGCGAAGGCAAGCAGGTAGATAGCATTACTTCCAATCCGGGGCATTGTTTGAATCTGGGAATTTTTCTGCCTGAGCGTGCCAAGAGCGTTGCAGAACGCTTTCACGCCCTCGATATGTTCAACGGCTGGGGCATTCGTACTCTTAGCAGTCTTTCTCCGGCGTACAATCCGATGGGGTATCACGTTGGCTCGGTCTGGCCACACGACAACGGCATGATTACCCTAGGATTACGATCGATCGGTCATGTGGAGCAGGCGTTAGAGGTTAGCCAAGGGCTAATTGATATGACGATGCAGCAGCCCTACCAGAGACCACCAGAGCTGTTTTGTGGCTATCAGCGTGACCACATTGAACCTGTCCGCTATCCGGTCGCCTGTTCACCACAGGCTTGGGCAACGGGTACGATTTTTCAGTTGATTCAAGTGATGGTAAATCTAGTCCCTGACGCGCCTGGAAACCACTTACGGATTATCGATCCTGCTTTACCAGCCTCCATTCAACATCTGTCGTTGAAAAACTTTCGCGTTGGCTCCACTCTGGTGGATCTGGAGTTTGTCCGGGAGGGCAGTTCGCTGGAAGAGCGATCGGAGTCGGCAACCGCCTGTCGCGTGGTACGCAAGCGGGGAAATCTCCGAGTAGTGATCGAGGCGTAAAGTTGAAGCGTGAGGTAAAGGCGTGAGCTTACAAACCAGATTTCTGGCACATTGTGCTTTTGAGTAAATTGAGAAAGGCGAAGGCGGCAGGTGGCAGCAAGGCATCGGTGAGGGTAGCAATGCAGATCAGCCGAAATAAGGGTGCAGGTAAACTATAAACCTGCACCCCTGATGGAATGGGTTCAGCCGCAAGTCTTGGGCTAATCGCCGCTCCCAGACCTTGAGCCACCATGCTAACGATCGTCGCATCCGATCGCACCTGATAGGTGGGCTGGAGTTGGGTGCCATATTTAGCAGAGTGGGCATAGACCATGGCATCGCAGCCGTCGCCGTCAGGAGCCATAATTAGCGGATATGCGGCTAGCTCTTGCCAGGTGAGCTGTCCTGTGGCGGGTCGAAAGTTACTAGGAAACAGCACCACAAATTCGTCGCGCAGCAAGTTCCAGGTTTCAAAGTCAGAGGAGGTGGGCAAATAGGTAATGCCAATATCCGATCGCCCCCTGCGCAAAGCATCCTCAACATCCGGGCGATCGTCATACTCGGCAATGGTGATGGCGATCGCTGGATAGCGGCAGCAAAACTGGGCAATGACTTCCGGTAAGATGCAGGTGGCAGCGCTACGAAATGCCGAAATCCGCACCTGACCGCCCTCTAGCCCTTTCGATAAATTGGCTTGCTTGACGATATCTTGCAGCAGATACGTCACCTGACGGGCGCGATCGACAATCTGATCGCCCACAGGAGTCAGATGCGCGCCATAGCGTCCCCGCGAAAACAGCACCACACCTAAGTCTTCTTCAAGAGCGGCGATCGCATAGCTAACTGCCGACTGCGACATTTGAAGTTGCAGAGCGGCTTCGCTGAAGCTGCCAAAATCTGCTACCGCAATCAAAACCTGGAGCTGCGAGAGCTTGAGCTGGCTTTTGAGCTGGCTATGGCGATCGAATGAACTAGTTCCCATAAGGCTTAGGTGATGAGCGTGTAGCCTTTGCATTGTCGCAGAAACCTGAAGGAGAGAAAATCTCTATCCATCGAATTCCCTGATGGATGTGATGAAACAGTTGATTTGTTCTCCAGGCGCTTAATCTCTACAGTAAGGATCACAGGAGAAGCGATCGTTTCGGACTCCGTTAGTACTTTTCTAATCCGTTAGTACTTTTCTAAAAGTAGAGAACTAAACCCATGAAACCCGCAATGAGCTGGTTGGAATATCAGCAGCTAGAGCTAATTCTTCCTGCGAAGCCCGTTAAGTTTTCCGGGCGCGATCGCTTGCTGCACCGTTGGAGAGAGTGGATA
>CASBQM010000868.1 GCA_949127645.1 Synechococcales cyanobacterium PMM_0036 | reverse complement strand
GCGATCGCCTCCTGCATATCCCAAATTTGCCCCACCGAGGGCAGCCAGCGAGAGCTGATTCTGCCCGCCAGTCGGTAGGCTCCAGCAAACTGCATGAGATCCGTCATTTCTGGTGCAAGTTCTGGGAGCAAAATCGCGTCGTCAGGCAATCGTAGCAAGGTAGCCGCAGAGGTGGTGTCGCCTTCCTTCCATTTGGCGATACCCATTGCCAGAAGCTTTTGGCTCCACTGCTGCACCTGGGCGTGGGTTTCTGCCTGGGCATAGGTGGCGGGAGGAACCTGTTGCGCCAAAGCGATCGCCTGACTGAGCTGATGGGGTGAGCCATCAACAACCGTCTTTTTAGCTTGGTTTAGCACTTGCCACGCCTGTTTTTCGGCTCCAATCTGCTGCGCCAGGGCAACTGCTCGATTTAGCCGCCAGTAGTCGTAGCTCGACTCATTCAATATGGCGATCTGCGCGTAGGCATCATCCCATTTCTGCTGCTTCATGGCGACTAGCGCTTTGTTAGCGATCGCTTCACCTGCCGCCCACTGCTTCTTCCAGCGCGTTACGGATTTCTGGACATCGGCATAAATTTCTGTGTTTTTGGGAATATGGCTAATGATCGCCATTGCGCCCTTCATATCGCTCTGGTCAACTTTGTTGCGAGCCATTACGTATAGACGCTTCGACCATTCTTCTCGCAGATTTTGGGCTTCTCCCTGCAACGGATGGTCTTCATCCCACGACTTGACTAGATCGAGTCCGGCAATCAGCTTTGGCAACTCGCCCGATCGCGCTGCCTCCCGAGCGCAATACAGCCGTTCGCCATCTAGCGTGATGGCAGGATTTTGGCAGTTGACAGGCGGCGGTAGCGTCACTAGCCACAGCAGCGCCGAGGTGCCCATGCCACCAAAAACACCTAAGATAGCTAGCCAAGCTAACGACCAATTCCAAGCCTTGGATTTAACGACCGGAGGCTTGCTAGATGGAGGTTTGTCGAGTGAGAGTTTATCGGGTGAGAGCTTGTCTGGCGAAGAATTGCCTAGTGAAGGATTGTCCGGCGAAGGATTGCCTGAAATTTCCTCAATTGGCTGAGGCGATCGCTCCAACCGACGACCCATGTGCCAACTTTTACGAGACATTAGTCGGTTCAGGGAGATACCTGAAGCCAGATTCTCGCGGGTTTGATTCTCTTGTAATGGACTCTGTTCAAACTTCTGTTCAGCCATGAAAGCACATCTCACACCACTCCAAAGACGGCTAATGCCTCGTCAGTCTAGCGATCGCCGCCAGTCTAGCGATCGCTATTAGCCTAGCTAACGGTAACGCAACAGGTTTAACTCTGCATCATTGCTGTTGCTACCCAACGCCGTTAATTTGACCTAGATTAATCAGCCGTAAGATTAATTAATCGCATAAAAATATATAGAACTTCTAGCTTAATTCAGCTTAATTAAGAATCTTCAGCCAAAGACTTGCGGTATTGAATGCATTACGGTTGCCTTGCCTTCTGAAATGCCTCGCCTATTGAGCAGATGCCGACCCGTCTGATGAGGAGTCCGGTTCATCTGCTCCGGTAGCCGCCTGAGAATTCCATACGGCAGATCGTTCTTCTGTCCAGATTTTGATCGAAGATTGCGCTTGATCAGAAAGAGCGCGGTTGGGCGCAATTTGCCAAGCCATCTCGATCGCCATGGTTAACCGTCCTCTGGCGGCTAGGGCATTTGCTTGGTCTAAAATAGGCTGATCTTCAGCCGTCTGAACTTTACGAATCTGCGCTTGCCAGGTGGCGATCGCGTTTTGAGCCACTGCATAGAGGGCGCGATCGCCATGAATTTTCTCCGCAACCTGAATTGCTTCAGGATATTTTCCTTGTTTTGCCAAAGATTTGGCTTGTTCAAGAACCGGCTGATCCTCAATAATCTCTATTTGCTTTGTCCAGATAGCCATCTGTGTTTGGGCGTCATTCCACAGCGCTCGGTTAGGAGGAATTTCTTCAGCTTGGGCGATCGCCCGCTTCAGGTTCTCCACTTTCCCAAGTTTCGCTATCTCCTTTGCTCGGATAAGGTACTGTCGGTCTTCTACCCTCTGAAGTTCCTGATTCCAGCGGGCAATCAGCGATTGGGCAGAGAGCCGACCAGGACGATCGGGAGCAATTTTTTGGGCTTGGGCGATCGCCGTTTGCAGCGAAGCCCGATCCCTCAGACGCGCCAGAACGTCAGCATACTGGAGCTGAATCACGTCTTGAAGCCGCGCTTGCCAAGCTTGCGATCGTCCATGAGCCAGTTCGTAAACGGGGCTATCGGAGGAAATTTGCCCTACGGCTGAGGTAGCTTCTAGCAAGTTCCAGAGCTGCTCGGTAAGTCCCTGCTGTTGAATGTTGTCCGTTTGCTGCTGCGCATGGCTAAGCTGAATCAAATCTTTCCCAGCGATCGGCAAATGGGGATCAAACGGAATCCGCTGAGCTGTAGTCAGAGCCAGATCGGCATTGCCCTGCTGCCACTGCTGCATCGCCCAATCCAGCAATGCCTGACTCCACTCCGTTAGGGCGGCTTTGGCTTCTGGAAAAGCTAGCGTCCCAGACGGCACGGCTTGAACTAAGGCGATCGCATCCCCCAGTCTGTCGGGATCAACTTTGCTGAGGTCAACCTTATTGGGATCAATCTTGTTGGGATCAATCTTGTTGGGCTCAATCTTGTTGAAATCAGCCCCATTGAAATTGTCTCTATTTGAATCAATACTCAGATTCTTTCCTTTAATGAGCTTCTGAGCTTGGGTAAGCGCCTGTCGGGCATCTTTTTCCCTCAAAATTCGCTTAGATAGCACATCTGCCTGCTGAATTCGCCAATACTCGTGATCCATATAGCCCATCTCGACGACTTGTGCAGCCGCCTCTTTCCAGTTTTGCGTCCGAATCGCAATTTCGGCTTTGGCATACAGCACATTTCCCTTATGCCATTGGTTTTTCCAGGCGGCGATCGCCTTCTGAGCCTTGCCATACACCGAGCTAGAGACTGGAACCTGAGTTGCAGCCGCGATCGCACCCTTCAAATCATTCTGGTCGATTTTATTCTGAGCGCTGATTAACACCAGATCAGACCATTCGCTGACGAGATCCTGAGCCTGATCGTAAAACGGCTGATCCGACGACCAGTCTTTTAAGAGCGCAATCCCCTTGAGCAAGTCAGGGAGCTTGCCCGATCGCGCAGTTTGCTGAGCGCAGTACAGACGAGGCATTCCGAAGTCGGGTGAAATATTGCCGCAGTTGGGCAGGGGCGGCAAGCCTGTAAGCCACAGCAGCGCCGAAGTGCCCATGCCGCTCAAGAGACACAGGACAGTCAGCCAAGCGATCAGCCAGTCCCAGCGTTTTTTCCTTTGCTGGAATTGCAGTCGGAAAGGAATTTGCGGTACCTGAAGCGATCGCGGTTTCATCACCGGAAGTACCTCCTGCCGCTCAAAGCCCAGAATTTTGGGGGAGGCGATCGTCATCACAGAGTCAGCCCTAGGTACAGAGGTAGACTCAGATACAGAGGTAGACTCAGATACAGAGTCAACGCTAGATATGGAGTCAACAGGCGGCTCTAAAGTAGACAGCACCGGCTGTTGTAACTCGGGTTGT
The DNA here is from genome assembly GCA_949127645.1 of Synechococcales cyanobacterium PMM_0036. Lineage (GTDB taxonomy): Bacteria > Cyanobacteriota > Cyanobacteriia > Elainellales > Elainellaceae > Drouetiella. The sequence continues at coordinate 1,761 of CASBQM010000868.1, read as the reverse complement.
TCTTCAACAGGCTGACTGCGATAGGACAAGATCCGGCTTTGGTGCCATGCGTCAGATAGCTTCAAAGGTTGGATAGGTAAAGAATTTCCAATCCTTTTAGGAGTTGGCAAGTTAATTTTGCGGGTTTCTTGAGCTATAGCTTGGTCAAGCTGCTGTTTTCCCATAGTTTCTGCCTGAACTAACTTATGCGGTTGCAATTTGCGGTGGGGTTGCCCTGCGAGGCTAGTTCAGCTTACTCACAAATTTAGGATTTGAATCAAAAATTTGAACGAATTCTACAGGTAGCGTGTCAAGAAAAGAGTAAGACAGCAAAAATTAGGGACGCTCCTATAGAACGTCCCTAAAAAATAATGGTTTCACCGATGCAGCCTGACCCGTAAAAGTTGAGATTTGAGCCACCTTAGACTCAGCTCTGGGGATCAGACTTGGCTCTGGGGATCAGACTTAGCTCTGGGGATCGGTAGCAAGCTCGGCACGATAGCCATAAAAATCAATACTGTAGTTGGTGATTCTCACGCCCGTCTGCTCCTCTACCTGACGCAACAAGTCAGCAGGTAGCTCGATATGCACATCCATAATTTGCTGGGTATCCAGGCAGTTGACATGACTGTGGGGATCGCTGATGTTGCCGTACAACCGTCCATCCGATCGCTCCACACATTCAATCACGCCCTGTGCCGACAGTGCCTCTAAGTTCTGATAGACAGAAGTATGCCCAATGTCTTTGCCGCGCTGATTGAGGCGATCGTAGATTTCGCGGGCAGACAGATGCTCTTTCTCCTGCCAGAGCAGCTCTAAAACAAAGCGACGCTGTTTGCTCAAGCGCATTCCCAGCGTTTGGCAATGCTCTAAGGCATCCTCTAGAGAGCGAATAGGTTTTCTTCCTTCTGCTTCAATCTGCATAGCCATCCTTAACCTAATCTCTAAAAGAATTTATAGCGCGGTCTTCACAATTGATTTTTTGTAGCCTTCTATCGCAGTTAAGGATGATTCAGATAGCTTAACCTAATCTCTAAATCAGACTCAATACCACTTTAACTTAGATGAGTCAAGAATGTCTATTCGCCTAAAGCCTCTTGAATTATGGATTAGATTCCATTAGCTCTAAACTTTTTGCCCGAGATTAAGGCTAATTTTTGAAAAATTGATGATTTGTCACAAAGCTCTAGAAAAGTCTTCCTCTCTGGAGGTTCTACACCCTTGACTCAGGGCTTTACTGATTTTCTGCTGAGTTAGAGGGCAAGAGCGATCGCTCAAAACCTTAGATCTATTGAGTTTCAGCCCTGTTTAAAGTAGGAAAACTTAGGGAATCGAAGTAATGCAGCGAGAACTAGAGGCTAAGCAGCTTAAGAGATAGTTTTAGACGCTTTGCTTCACCAAATAAACTTTACAAATTTAATTTTAATTTGACGGGTGTAGATTGCTTTAACCCAAGAGTATTGAATAATTTTTTGTCTTTTGTTCTTATTTATATTTAAAGTAAAACTTAAATACTTAGAAAACACTAAATTTTAGCTTCAGAACTTCCTGTAAGCCTTTTTCATTGCTCAAAATTAGCTCCAATCAATTCTTCTCTGCTTTTCTAGCAAAATCATTCTTCGTCCTCCTTTCCCTCTGACTCAAATTCGACAATAATGCTTGCATGAACCGCCCACGAGCCGGACGAGAGCGATGAATCGTTCTGAAGGGCGATCGATTGTTAGACACATTGCTTTTAAGACAAACTTACTAGGAGATATGCTGTGAAATTAGCAGTTTACG
>CASBQM010000867.1 GCA_949127645.1 Synechococcales cyanobacterium PMM_0036 | reverse complement strand
CGTCCAGCGCAGCCACCATCAAGGACAACCTGACCCGACAAGAGCCACACATCATCCCGCGGCGAACTGGATCCGGGGAGCAGAGGCAGACTGACAACGCACGCCGGCGCAGAGTAGAACGGAAAATTGCCCACGGAGACGTAAGTGGCGCAGTAAAAATTGCGATTTGTGACGATGCGGTTGCCCATTTCTGCCCTGACACCCTTGCTGCCCTCGCGGAAAAACACCCCCGCGCACGCGACGACGTCATTTTCCCTGACCAGCCCATTCCATCAAACGACAACGCGAACGCCACACCACAAGAAGTCCTGGCTGCCATCCGCTCATTCCCCCACGACTCTGCCGGAGGAATCGATGGACTACGACCGCAACATCTCAAGGACATGTTGGCCGGACCCGAGAACGACACCAAATCCGGGTTGGTGACGTCACTGTGCAAATTGGTGGACATCATGCTGCGGGGCCTAGTGCCAGCCGAAATTCGACCAGTCCTTTACGGCGCCAACCTGACAGCCTTGAAGAAAAAAGACAATGGAGTTCGACCAATTGCAGTCGGCCTGACTCTTCGCCGAATTGCCGGAAAAATTGTAAGCCAGCGCCTCATGCAGCCGATGGGAGAACTGTTGCGCCCCATTCAGGTCGGTTACGGAACGCGGGGTGGTGGTGAAGCGGCAGTGCATGCAATGCGAAGTGTTCTCAGTGTCTCAGATCGGTGTCAAGTGTTGTTAAAGCTCGATTTCAAGAACGCTTTCAATTCTCTCCATCGTGAATGCATGTTGTCTGAACTGTTCGAATATCTCCCTGCCTACGGCCCTTTTGTTTCGCAACTCTACCGCGAATCTTCTCTCCTCTTCTTTGGGCCTGAAAATCTATCTTCTGAAAGGGGGGGTGCAGCAGGGTGATCCATTTGGTCCACTTTTTTTCTGCCTGGCCATACACAAACTCACTCGCAAAATGAACAGCCCCCTGAATCTATGGTATCTGGATGATGGGGTTTTGGCGGGTGACGCGGCAACTGTGGTGGAAGATCTGAAACTTTTGATGGTGGAGGGCGCTAAGCTTGGTCTTGAACTGAATTTTGCCAAGTGTGAGGTTTTTTCCTTTGGTGGTGGGTTAGAAGAACAAAAGACTGGTGTGGAGGAAGTTTTGCGGGTCTCTGCTGCGATACGGGTGGTGGCTGTTTCTGACCTGACACTGTTGGGGGCGCCACTTTTGACTGACGCCATTCCGCTTGTAATGGAAGAAAAGACCGCGCAACTGGGCCGTTTGGTGTCTCGGGTATCGATTCTCTCTTCTCACCACGCTTTTTTCCTCCTGAAAAACTGCCTTGCTTTGCCTAAATTACTGTACGTCCTTCGGTGTTCTCCTGTCTGGCAGTTCTCGGGCAAACTGCAGGAGTTCGACGCGGTGCTGCGCCGTGGTCTCGTTTCAGTGTGCAACATCCGGCTCGACAACACCGCCTGGTCCCAAGCCACGCTACCGGTAGCCCTCGGTGGTCTCGGCCTTCGTCGCGCAGATGAGCTTTCTCTTCCGGCCTACCTGGCCTCGGCTCACTCTGTCTCGACGATTGCCTTGGCTATCACCGCCACCTTCCACGTGGAGCAGATCCTCGCCGCCGGATACGCCGAATGGTCCACCCGAGCCGCTGTTCCGCTTCCTGAGCCAGACCGCCGCACGTTCCAGCGCGACTGGGACCAGCCATTGGCAGACGTCCAGTTCGCCCGCCTCCTGGCCGCCGCCGACATTGTTGGAAAAGCTCGACTACGTGCGGTCGCGACCAAAGAATCCGGCTCGTGGCTGAACGCGTTGCCACTGACGGCCCTGGGGACCCACCTGATCGACAACGTTTTCCGGGTCGCTGTAGGACTTCGCCTGGGTGCTCCGCTCTGCATCCCGCACACCTGCGGCCAGTGCGGCGGACCGGTTGACCAGTTTGGACATCACGGCTTAAGCTGTCGCTTCAGCGCCGGACGCCACAGCCGGCACACCGCGCTCAACGAGCTGATCCGGCAAGCCCTGTCGTCGGCGGAAGTGCCCGCAACAAAAGAGCCTCCGGGATTGCTACGAGAAGACGGCAAGCGACCGGACGGCATGACGCTGACGCCATGGAAGGACGGAAAGTCACTGGTTTGGGACGTCACCTGTGTGGACAGCGTGGCGCTCTCACATCTGGTGCAGGCGAGCAGCGGCGCCGGAAAAGCCGCAGAACATGCCGAGCAACTCAAGGTGGTCAAGTACAGTACGTTGCCGGACGACTACATTTTCTGCCCAGTCGGCTTCGAGACTTTTGGGTCATGGGGCCCTTCGGCTAAACTTTTGTTAAAGGAGATTGGTAAACGTGGAAAGATGTTTTCTGGAGAGCGGCGGTTTTCAGAGTTTTTGAGTCAGCGAGTTGGGATTGCGGTGCAGCGGGGAAATGCGGCGTCTGTTTTGGGAACGGCTGGCCAAGAACGTGATCTGGCCGCCGTGTTTTACGTTTTGCAGGCGAGAGAGAGTTTTTGAACGGACGTTTTGTTTGGACATTGTTACCCGTTAAAAAAAAGTCTTACGACTTTGCCCGTGAATGAAATAAGCATGCCCTGTCCACCGGAACAGTCGATTTCACGGATATTCGCGGAGAAAAACCGCAGGGAAAAAAGGTGGAAATGGCCTGAGTGCAAACGCAGATGCGCCTAACGAT